>JAYVZC010000157.1:0-10830 GCA_043783695.1 Bacteroidota bacterium | reverse complement strand
TTTCGGCTTTTGCATGAAGTTTTTGGCATTGTTTGTATAATCCTTTTTGATAAAGAAAATCAATATCAATAAGCATTTCTTTTAATTCAATATCGATGGTGGATCCCGAATGAAAATTCCGCATGCTTTTTAAAATCAACTGATGCAAATAATTTTTTACAGCAGCAAAACGATTCATAAATGATTCTCCTTCAAACCTCTCTTTTATTGCTTTTTCATCATAATTTTTTTGATTTGAAATGGCATCAAATAAGTATACATAATTATTTTGTTCGCCAATTATATGTCGGGAAGCATATATTTTAAAGAATCGCTTTTCGGATTGCGAGAGTGATTTTATTAGTTTATGTAAGTCTTCTGATGGTATCATGATAGAGTATTATAATAATTATTAAACTCTATCAAATATAGTTAATATTTTTTTAATTCATAATTAGACTTAGTATAATAAATAGATTTTGTTATTGATTTGAAACTGATATAACCGACCTTTATTCTATGTAATAGAGTAAATTATAAATACGCATGACAACGAAACGTATATTCCTTATGCTGCCACCCAGATTGTTTGTTCAAATGAACAGATTATTAGGAATATGTTTCGTTGTTCTTTTTTCATTTAATTCAGTCAAGGCTCAAACTGTTTTTTGGACAGAAACGTTTGATGGAACAGCATGTGCAGCAACTTCTAGTTGTGATCCCAGTATGATTGCTTGGACAACAACAGGAACAGGCTCACAAGGTTCGTCAGCAAATAAATTTTACGTTAGTTGCCAAGAAAATGGTAATGCGGTCGGTATGTGTGGTAGTGCTTGTGCTGGAGATCAATCGCTTCACTTGGGTAATGTTTCAACTTCTGCAGCGGCAGGTTTCTTTTGTCCTACAGGTGATTGCGGTGCAAGTTATGATGCTTCCGGTGCAACAGAAGTAACAAATAAAAGAGTACAGTCCCCAACAATTGATTGTACTGGCAAATCAACTATTACTATAGGATTTAATTATTTTGAAAATGGTGATTTAACTCTTGATGATGCAACACTTTGGTATTTTAATGGTACTGTTTGGGCTCAAATTGACCCTCTTGCAAAAACTCTTTTTGGTGCTTGTGCTCCACAAGGAAAATGGACTGCATTTTCACTTCTTTTGCCGGCAAGTGCTAATAATAATGCGTCAATAAAAATTGGCTTTAGGTGGGTAAATAATGATGATGGTATAGGTAGCGATCCAAGTTTTGCAGTAGACGATGTAACATTATCTTATCTTACTGTGTTGCCGATAGAATTAATTTCATTTAAAGGCTTTAATCAAGGCTCCACAAATAAGCTTGTGTGGACAACTGCTTCAGAGCAAAACAACGATTTTTTTACAATAGAACAATCAGCAGATGCAATTAAATTTTTTCCAATAAGTATTGTTAAGGGTGCAGGAAATAGCTCTCATCTTATTAATTATGAAGGAATAGACAATTCTCCTCTTTCTGAAATTTCATATTATAGATTAAAACAAACCGATTTTAATGGCGAATATAATTATAGTGCAGTTATATTTATTGATAATGAAAAGAGTGAGTTTGAAATTGTGAATCTCTACAATTCAATTGAAGAAGGAGTTTTAGAAGCCACAATGAATTGTTCAGGTGATTGCAATATTAATATAGAATTGTTTGATATTACCGGTAAAAAGGTTTTTTCTTCTAACATCAAATCATTAGGGTATGATACTGAAATTATAATTCCAACAAGTACTTTAAATCAAGGTATATATTTGTTCAAAGCCTTCAATGGTAATAAAATTATCTCAAAAAAAATAAAACTCTAAATTTTTTTATGTGTGTTCAATAAAAAAATCTATTTTAAGCAACCTAATCAGCTATTGTGGCATCCTACTAAATATGAATTATACTTTTATTTAATTACTAACTTACTAGATTATTTAATTCAAAACTCCCAACAAAGAAAATATATGAAGAATAATACTTATTGCAGATATTCAATTAAAGGTCGAATAAAGAAAGCGTGTGCAATTTTAGCTGTGATTTTATCACTTTTTTCTTTTAATGCAAAAGCTCAGGTATTTTGGACAGAAGCATTTCAAAACTCCTGTGCTGGCGGTTCATTGGCCTGTTTAGCATCAACATATACTGGTCCGAATGGTACTTGGACGCTAAACCCAACAGGAACAAATGATCCTGAGGCAAATAAATGGTTTATTAGCGGTGCAGAATGTGGTAATGCAGCAGGAGCTTGTGGTTCAACTTGTGGTGCTACTGACCCATCTTTGCATGTTGGTGCTGACGATGGATTTGCACTTGATCCAGGAGCTGCTTATGATGCTGGAGGTCTTTGCGGAGTTTTATTCTGTGTTACCACAGATATGAGAGTTGAATCTCCTACAATTAATTGTACAGGACAAACCACTATTACTCTTGCATTTAATTACATGGAAAATGGTGATTTAACTATTGACGATGCAACATTGTGGTATTTTAATGGTACTGTTTGGGCTCAAATTGATCCTCTAGCAAAAACTCTTTTTGGTGCTTGTTCTCCTCAGGGAAGATGGACTGCTTTTTCGATTTTACTTCCTGCAACTGCAAATAATAATCCTTTGGTAAAAATTGGATTCAGATGGGTAAATAATGACGATGGATTAGGAACAGATCCTTCTTTTGCTGTTGATGATATTACTTTATCTGTGCCAATAACATCTAACACAATTACCACTGGAACTATTACCGGTAGCCCTTTTTGTGCATGTACAACTCTAAACGTTCCGTTTACTAGTACAGGCGTTTTTATGGCAGGAAATACTTATACTGCTCAATTATCAAATGCAGTGGGCAGTTTCGCTACTCCAACTAGTATTGGAACATTAGTGAGTATTGCCAATGTTGGAACAATTGCTTGTACTATTCCTTGTGGAACACCAACAGGATCAGCATATAGAATAAGAGTTATCAGTTCAACTCCTGCTATTATCGGTTCAGACAATGGGATAAATATAATCATTAACGCAGTTGTTGTTCCCTCTGTAGCTATCGTTGCTGTTCCTTCCGGAGCTATTTGTGCAGGAACATCTGTAACATTTACAGCAACTCCAACTAATGGAGGAACAACACCTACGTATCAATGGCAAGTGAATGGAACAAATGTAGGTGGTGCAACATCTTCTACATTTACTACTACCACTTTGGCAAATGGCAATGTTGTAACAGTAATTATGACTTCCAATGCTGCTTGTGCTTCTCCTACTACTGCCACTTCTTTAGGAATTACTATGGTAGTGAATCCTATTATTGTCCCTTCTGTTACAATTACTTCAACAGGTTCAACTATTTGTGCCGGTGATCCTGTAACATTTACTGCAAGTCCAACAAACGGAGGAACAACTCCAACATATCAATGGCAAGTGAATGGAACAAATGTTGGTGGAGCTACTGCAACTACATTTACTTCTTCAACTTTAGTGAATGGCGATGTTGTAACAGTAATTATGACATCCAATGCATTATGCGCAAGTCCTGCAACAGTTACTTCAAACCCAATTACAATCACTGTTTCAGCTTCCGTTCCTGCTTCTGTTAGTATTACTTCAACTGGCGCAACAATTTGTGTTGGTGATGCAGTAACATTTACTGCTGCTCCAACAAACGGTGGAGCAACACCAACCTATCAATGGCAAGTGAATGGAACAAATGTGGGTGGTGCAACTTCTTCAACATTCACTTCTTCAACATTAGTAAATGGTGATGTTGTAACGGCTATCATGACATCCTCTTTAAGTTGTGCAACTGGTTCTCCAGCCACATCTAATACAATTACAATAATTGTTTCAGCTGCTGTGCCTGCTTCTGTAAGTATTTCAGTTAGTCCAAGTGCAACCATTTGTGCTGGCGACTTAGTAACATTTACTGTATCTCCAACCGGTGGAGGATCAACTCCTACATATCAATGGCAAATTAATGGGACAAATGTGGGTGGTGCAACATCAGTAACATTCTCGTCTTCAACTTTAATAAATGGTGATGTGGTAACAGTAATAATGACTTCTTCTTTAAGTTGTGCAACTGGCTCTCCGGCTACATCCAATACAATTACAATGATCGTAAATCCAAGTGTTACTGCTTCGGTTTCAATTGTTGGCTCACCTACAACTATTTGTGCCGGTGATCCTGTTACATTTACTGCAACACCTACAAATGGTGGAACACCAAGTTATCAGTGGCAAGTGAATGGTGTAAATGCCGGAACAAATTCTCCAACATTTAGCTCCGGAACTTTGTCTAATGGCGATGTTATAACAGTTATAATGACATCTACAGCTCTTTGTGTTACGGGTTCTCCAGCCATATCAAATACTGTTACAATAACCGTAAATTCTTGTGCTCCTCCTGTTGCAAATTTTAGTGCTAACCAAACTGTTTTCTGTTCAACTCCTGCTTGTGTGAACTTTACTGATTTAAGTACCAACTCTCCAACGTCTTGGTCTTGGTCGTTTCCAGGAGCAAGTACAACAACTTCTACTTCGCAAAATCCGACAAATATTTGTTACTCTGCAAATGGTTCGTATTCTGTAACATTAATTGCAACAAATGCCGATGGCTCGGATACCTTAACTCAAGTGGCTTACATCACTGTTGGTGCTCCTGTTATAGTTACCATTTCAGGAAATTTAGTAATCAATGCTTGTGAATCAACAACATTGTATGCTAGTCCTTCGGATGGAACTTATGTTTGGGCTCCCGGATTGAGTTCTACAACTGCTGAAGTAACTGTTTCACCAACTGTTACTACTGATTATACTGTAACTTATACAAGTCCTGCCGGTTGTACCGATTCAGAAACAGCAACTGTTGTCGTTCAAAATATTTTCACCTATTATATGCCAACAGGTTTTTCTCCTAATGGCGATGGAATTAATGATGTAATTCAAGTTCACGGACGAGGAATCGATTATATTAATTTAAAAATATTTGATAGAATAGGCGAGAAGGTTTTTGAAACAGCCAATCAGGAAACTGCTTGGGATGGAAAATTGCTAGGACTTAAAATGAATGACAATGTGTTTGTTTATGATTTGGTAGTTACTTTTTGTAATGGTAACACAGCTAAGGAACACGGCTCAATTATACTAGCCAGATAAAATTAAGAACAAAATTGTTTTCCCTACTAAAGAAAAAATTATGATAAAAAAAACAACATTATTAACGGCAACGGTTCTAGTATTTACTTCAACTATACTTGCACAAGATTTGCATTATTCTCAATTTTATTTAGCACCATTAAATGCAAACCCCGGAAATACCGGTGCTATTAATACAGATATCAGAGTTTATACTTTGTATCGTATGCAATGGTTTACTGTTACTAATCCTTATAAGACGTTTAACATTGCTGTAGATGGTCCAATCTTTAAAAAGAAAATGTTGAGTGACGATTTTTTTGCCGCAGGATTAAATATCAGTAATGATAATGATGGACCAGTTCATTTAAAAACTCAATCGTATAATGCATTGGTTTCATTCACAAAATTTATTGGTGGTCGACAAAAACACAATATCACTTTGGGTTATGCAATAGGGTATAATATTAAATCGGTTTCATTAGGAGGAGTTAAGTGGGATAGTCAATACAATTCTTCAGCTGGAACTTATGATCCTAGTTTTGGAGTTCAAGAAGCCGGTGGAGGAACCGGGTTTATTGATATGTCAACAGGTCTTGTTTGGAATTTTAGAACCGACCATTTATTTAGAAGTGCTTTGGGTTTTTCATTTCATCATTTTACAGCACCACGTGTAAGTATAATTGGCGGACCGGAAAGATTGCTTCCAAAATTTGGTGTACAATGGAATATTGGATATAAATTAAGCGAAACAAGTAATACTACTTTAATGCCTAGTTTAATTGCCTATCAACAAGGTTCTTCGTTGTTGTTGAATGGTGGATTAAATGTTAGATATGTTTTAGAAGAAGCATCACGTTATACAGATAATCAAACAGATAAAGCCGTTTATTTTGGTGTATTTTATCGTTTTAGGGATGCTATAGCTATTACTTTCCGTTACGATTTTAAAGAGTTTGCTTTTGGTGCTGCGTATGACATTACTACTTCCAAACTAACACCAACATCCAAATCAGTTGGAGGGTTTGAAATTTTTCTTCAGTACAAAGGAATTTTCAAAAATAAATTATCTAAAAAATCCAGTGTGAGATTTTTGTAAATTGCAGTAAAGTCAAATATATGACTTGAATTAGGCTCGTTTCTGATATTAATAATCTGAGTTCGATTAATAAATTTAGAAAATGACACCTCGGCTATTTCATAATTGAACTGAAGAAATTATTGTAACAATTGGTTGGTTATGATAATGATTTTCATATATTTGCTTAGATAGGGTTTGCTCAAAAACCTAATAACTGAGTATTGCCTGTTGGTATAGATGAAAATAGTTGGAGTAAAAAAATAAATGTTTATCCGAATCCTAACACAGGTAGTTTTACAATCAACTTTACGCAAACAGGCAATTATTTAATTGAAATCACAAATAGCATAGGTGTTTGTGTTTTTTAATATGAAGCAAACACGAACAATTACACAGTAAATGCAACCTTTAATAGTGGTATATACATCTTAAAAATATACGATTTGGAAAATAATAAAACGGCTTTTAAAAAATTAGTAATACAATCAAATTAATTTTTTATTATGAAAATAAAACGTATACTTTTTCTGATGATTATTTTTGCGGTAAATAAAATTTCGCATTCACAAATAATTGCAAGCTCCACTATTTTACAGGATTTTTATAATCAAAGCGCTTTAACCTATCGTGAAGATTTTATGCAGATTGAGCAGGATATGGTAGCAAATGATTTTGTAGCTGCTCAAAGTAAGATATCAGGCTTAAGCCCTGTGAGTGCCATTGAAAATAATTATAAGCAATTTTACAGCACCTATACAAAGTTTAATACCGACAGTTTAACAAGTGGAGACAGCACACAATTGTACACCATTGCCATTGGCTGCCCGTTTATAGATGGTGTAATTGTTTATCAGGCTAGGGTATTGTACAACTCAGTTTATAACAGTAGTAAAAACTTTGAAGATAATTGTGTGAATGTACCAAGCAGAACCATGATGACAAAGCCAGTTGAAAACCAGTTGAATGCTCGTATTTTCCCGAACCCGACAACAGGGGAACTTAATATATCTGTTTCAAACAATGAACTTGGAAAAATACAGGTAAGAATTTATGATATGTTAGGTAAGATCGTTTATGAAGCACCTTGTGTATTGAGTAATGGCACAACATCAATTAATTTAGAGTTGAACAACGGTGTTTATTTTATAGAAGTATTAACACCCGAAAAAGAAAAAGTGATAAAAGAAAAACTAATTATTAATAGGTAACATAAAAACAAATGCACAAAAAATTAATTTTTTGTGTATTTGTTTTTATGTTTAACATAAAAACAAATGCACAAAATCTTGTTCCGAATCCGAGCTTTGAAATATATTCAAGCTGTCCTACTACTTATAGCCAAATAAATTACGCTTTGCCATGGATAGGGACTAGTGCGAGTACCGATTATTTTAATTCATGTTCATCTACATCATCATACAGTAATGTCCCTAATGGTGCTGGAGGTTTTCAGTTAGCAAGAACAGGAAATGCTTATGCAGGAATATTTTGCTTTACGCAAGGTACGGATAGTATGAATAGGGAATATTTGCAAACAAAATTGATTGATACCTTGACAGTAAATAAATGTTACATTGTTACATTTTATGTCAACCTTTCTAATAAATCAATATATGGAGTGAAAAACATCGCTGCTTCATTTACTGCTAATGGATTTACGACCTCTAGTTCAACAATTGCATATCTCCCATCACATATCTATAAATTGAACAACCCAATAATTTCCGACACGCTTAATTGGGTAAAAACACAAGGTATTTATTTTGCCCAAGGTAATGAGTTGTATATTACAATAGGAAATTTTAAGAATATTAGTAATTCAGAAGACACCCTTAATGTTAACCCTTTTCCGGCAGGAACATTAAATGCGGCTTATTATTACATTGACGATATATCTGTAATTCCACTTGACAGTATGTCTGGCGGCATGCCTGCATTTGCAGGAAATGACACAAGTGTTATTTTAGGAGATAGTGTTTTCATCGGACAGCAAATCACAAACTTGAATTGCAATTGGTACATTGGAAGTACGCTAATTGCAGATAGTGTTTCGGGCTTGTATGTAAAGCCGGTAGTCAATACCACTTATATAGTAAAACAAAATTTGTGTGGAAAAATTACGTATGATACTGTGAATGTAACAGTATTGCCAGTTGGAATTGAAGAAAATAGCTGGAGCAAAAAAATAAATATTTATCCGAATCCAAACACCGGAAACTTTTCAATCAACTTTTCGCAAACAGGAAATTACTTAATTGAAATCACAAATAGCATAGGTGTTTGTGTTTTTAAAGACAAAGCAAATACGAACAATTATACAGTAGATGCAACCTTTAGTAGTGGTATTTACATCTTAAAGATATACGATTCGGAAAATAATAAAACGGCTTTTAAAAAATTAGTAATACAATCAAATTAATTTTTTTAGTATGAAAATAAAACGTATACTTTTTCTGATGATGATTTTTGCGGTAAATAAAATCTCGCATTCACAAATAATTGCAAGCTCCGCTATTTTACAGGATTTTTATACTCAAAGCGCTTTAACCTATCGTGAAGATTTTATGCAGATTGAGCAGGATATGGTAGCAAATGATTTTGTAGCTACTCAAATAAGATATCAGGCTTAAGCCCTGCAAGTGCCATTGAAAATAATTATAAGCAATTTTTAGAAAATAGTTGCATTTTTTATTTTCCTTATAATGGAAAAATATTTACTGAAATGCCGTTATAATAGAAAATATTTGCTATTTTTGTTAGAAATAAGCTTTTAATGGAAAATGTTTTACCAATGCGCCTTCAAGAGGTAATCTTTTCATCCTCAGATTCTAAAATCTCAAAACAGATTTCAAAATTGGAAAAAGAAGGGAAACTTGTAAAAATAGCCCCCCGCATATATAGCTCTAATCTCAAAGAGACACCTGAATCAATTGTACAGCGGAATTTATTTCAAATTTTGGCTCATCTTTATCCTGATGCACTATTAAGCCACCGCTCCGCTTTTGAATATAAACCTACAGCAACAGGAAATATTTTTCTCACTTACACTTATACAAAAAAAGTAGAACTTCCGGGTGTAACAATATCCTTTTTAAAAGGTAAGGGGGCAATAGAAGGCGACAATGTAATAGCAGGAAATCTATATGTTTCACAACAGGAAAGAGCTCTTCTTGAAAATCTTCAACCATCAAAAAGGTTGGGAGCGAATTCAAAAACTCTTAGTATTCCTGAAGTAGAAGATAAACTAGAGCAAATAATTAGAGTACATGGGGAAGAGGGTTTAAATAGCCTCAGAGATAAAGCTCGAAAAATTTCAGAACAGTTAAACATGCAATCTGAATTTACAAAACTTAATAAAATTATAAGTTCATTACTAACAACAAATACATCTAAAGCACTTAAATCACCATTGGCTTTGGCAAGAGCCTTTGGCATTCCTTATGATCCTGCAAGGTTGACACTTTTTGAAACACTCTTTCGTGAATTGAAACAAAAAGAATTTCCAAATTATCAAGAGAAAAATATATCAAGAAAATCATTTCGGAATTTTGCTTTCTTTGAAAGTTATTTCTCCAATTACATTGAAGGAACAATTTTTGAATTGGATGACGCAAAAAAAATAATTGCAACACAAACGCCTATTCCTGCTCGTGATGAAGACTCCCACGATGTACTCGGCACATATCAGTTGGTTTCAAATCATGCTGAAATGAGCATAACTCCTTCTTCACCAGAAGAGTTACTGCAAATACTACTATTCCGACATAAGATTTTATTAAGCGCAAGAGAATATAAAAATCCCGGACAATTCAAGGACAAAAATAACCGTGCAGGGCAAACTCATTTTGTCGATTTTAACTTAGTGCGTGGCACTTTAATGAAAGGATTTGAATTTTATCCCGCTTTGACACATCCTTTCGCAAAAGCAATATACATTATGTTTTTAGTAAGCGAAGTTCACCCCTTTTTGGATGGTAATGGAAGAATTGCAAGAGTAATGATGAATGCCGAATTGGTAAAAGAAAACCAAAGTAAAATAATAGTTCCGACTGTGTTTCGAGATGATTATATGGGAGCATTGAAAAAACTAACCAAACAATCTGATGCCGGAACTTTTATACGGATGATGGAAAGGGTACGTGAATTCAGTGTAAATATTTATGATGAAGATATGAGTAAAATGGAAAAATATTTACAAGATTGCGATGCATTTAAAGAGCATAATGAAGGGCAACTTAAAATTATTCCTCACAGCTAAAGCCATGCAATCTAAATTCTCAGATTTCCTTGATGCGAGTTCATCAAAATTTTAAGTCCTTGAAAATCATTGATAAAGTTCAATAAATCCAACTCGTAGGGTAGGGTACTAAGTCGGACTTCTCAAATAGATTTTGAGAGTCCGACTTTTTTATTTCCCCCAAACCCTTTCCTGTTTCTGCGGTTAGAGAAAAAAAAGCAAAAAAAATCACTTGTAATTGAGTTCGATTAATAGTATCTAAAAATCAGAAGTCAGATATATCTACACCTATTGATTAAAATCAATCTTATGTATTTGTTATTTGCATATCTTTGGATTAGTCTTAATGGGAATAGTGTCATTTTTTAAAAATATCAATCTATGAGAAACT
>JAYVZC010000156.1:0-4605 GCA_043783695.1 Bacteroidota bacterium | reverse complement strand
TTCTTATCCGACTCTGCTTTTGCTTTAATCAAAATATCATCCGCTTTTTTATTTGCTTCATCTAAAATCACTTGTGCTTTTTTATCTACTTCTTTCTTAGCAGCAGGTGCGGCAGCTTTCGCAGATATTTTTGCAATAGGATTTTTTATCGTTTCGATATTTTTATCGATAGCAGCATATCCTTCAATTTTAGTTTTATCAGCCAATACTTTTGCGTCTGCTTTTATTTTATCAGCTTGTTCTTGTGCATCTTTCATAATCTTTTCTGCTTCTTCACGGGCTTTCTCTTTTGCCATATCCACACCTTGACCGATGATTTCTTTTACCTGTTCTTTCGCACCTTGTTCTGAATTCAACAAATCTGTTTTTATTGTTGGTTTAGTTGTTGTTCCACCAAACAATGCTTTGATTTTAACTTTATCACCAAATTTAACATTTGTTCCTGCTTGTGAATTTATTTGTGCTAACAAGCTTCCTGCAGCAGCATTTGCTTGAGAACCAAATTCATCACGTGGAATTTCTAACTTCCAGATATAATCAATTGTTTGATCAAATCCTGTTGAACCTTTAACAGTCCCAGTAATTTTTCCTGATTTAATTGGCATTTCGTCTACAAATAATCTTCCATCTTTAAATGTATAAGTCGCATTTACATTTTCGAATGTTAATTGTTTATACTTCTCTTGTTTCAAGGCATCTGCCAATTTATTGATTGGTTCAAATCCTTCCACTGTAACACTGTTAGTGATTAATCTACCACCACCAGTCAATGTATTCATCACAGGTTCCATGTGTTCATCCAATAAAGTTGTGAACTTTAATTTTGTTCCAAATTTACCTTTTGAATATTTTGCAATTGGAGCAAGCTTTTCAACCGTATTAAACATTTTTACTGTCTTCGGAATATCAAAATTTGCGATGTCTACATCAAAATCAACTGTTGGTTTTTTTATGTTTTGAGTATTATAAACACCTGTCAATGCCATTGTTCCTTCTACTTCATCTAAAGTTAATTTTAAATTATCCAACGTCATTTTACTGTCTTTAATTGCCACACCACCCGTTACTTTGGTAATGGTTAAATTATCATATAACAACTTTGCGATGTTTGCATTTAATCTAACATCTAAATTAGATGGCACGGCAGCAACAGTCATAGCAGCTGTATCTGCTGGAGTTGTAGCTGCTGCTGCGGTATCACTGCTACTCATTAATTCATTTACATCTAATAAAGTAGAACTCAAATTAAACGTTCCTTTTAATAAAGAATCTTTCAAAGCATATTGAAGAAAATTTTCGATTTTACCATCCATTTGAATATCACTTTTTCCAACTTGTGCATCAAACTTAGTTAAATCAACTGTTTTCGGATTAAACTCCAAATACATTGCAGAAATTTTTGTAGGGTAATTCAAAGATTTAGTTTGGTAATTCATATCCAAAATTGTCAATTTACCGGAAGCATCAAATTCTTCGTAATGCTCTTTTTCTATTGAACTCATTCTGCCTTTCATTTTCACATCGGCAGTAATCATACCATTTAAGTCATCTCCTTTTTCCATTGGGATAACATCTTTCATACTAGCCAAATTAATTTTAGCAAGAACTGCGGCATTAATATTTGCATCCGAAATAGGTGTAGAAACGTGCATTGTAGCATCAATTGGGTTTCCTCCTAGCTCAACATGAAATTTATTTAAATCGATAACTGTTGCATCGGGCTCACCCGTTTTGTTATCTACTAATAAATCAACTTGAATATTAGTTGCTGATTTTGGTAAAGATGGATATTGGAACATCGCATCTTTGATTAGTAACTTACAACCGAATGCCGGCATTTTTTTATCATTATAGATTCCTTTTGCATAACCATCTAATGATAAGGAACCGGAAGTTTTCACATCTTTGAAATCAGCCGTATAAACTCCAGGAACTAATGATAAAATATTTTTAAACTCTGTTTGATTTGCCTTGAATTTCAAATCCATGTCCATATCATCTTTCGGCATTGCAAAGAAACCATCCAATCCTAATGTCAATTCATTAAAAGAAAATTCATTGTTTTTGAAAGTAAATTTAAAGTTTGGCATATCTGCATCTAAATCAATTTTGATGCGTGTGTTCACTTTATTCATGTATGATACTCCTCCGTAAGTCATAGTAAACTTTTCAATCTCCGTTAATGTTTCCAAAACAAAATTATCAGAAGTAAAATCGCCACTTAGTTTGTGAGTCATGTTATACAACTCGGCATAAAAACCCATTGAAGCATCATCATAAACGATGTAAGCATTTTTAATTTCGAATTTTTTTAAAGTCATTTTAAAGGGAGCAGACTTAGTAGTATCAACTACTCCAGCAGAATCCGTGCTTGGTTTAGCAATATCCCAATTTGCTTTTCCATCTTTTAAAACCAATGCATGAATGCGTGGCTGGTCAATTACAATGGAATTGATCTTATATTGTTCGCCTTTAATAACGCTCATTAAATTTAAACCAACCGTCAAATTTTTGGCATATAATAATGTATCGCCTTCAAAATCGCCTGTATTTGCAATGCTTACACTATCTACCGAAAGTGTAAAATCAGGAAACGAACCGATTAAGGTCAAATCAAATTCACCAAAATTTACTTTTGCATTCAGTTGTTCGTTTGCTGTGTCTTTTACAAACTGTACAATTTGTTTTTTAAATAAAAAAGGTGCTGCAATCAAAAAGATGATTAATACTAAAAATGTTATTCCTGTCCACTTAAGGATTCTTCTCAATAAATTTTTTTTCTTTTTTGGCGTTTCCATGTTGGTTAATTGGTTCATTTGTTTATTAGTTCATTGGGCTCTATACCTTTTCTGTGTTTGATTATATGCTTTTCAATTCGAATAAATTTTTACTTTTTAAAAATCGTCACATCGGTATATCTTCAAATCTGCATATTGACTTTATTTCTTAATAAATGATCGACTAAAACCAAAGCTGCCATTGCTTCCACAATTGGAACAGCACGCGGCAATACACAAGGATCATGCCTTCCTTTCCCCATTATTTCTACTGCTTCTCCTTTAGAATTTACTGTATTTTGCTTTTGCATTATGGTTGCGACAGGCTTAAAAGCAACACGAAAATAAATGTCATCTCCATTGCTAATACCACCCAAAATTCCACCACTGTGATTTGTTTTGAAAACGATATCAGCTCCCTTCTCCTTCGGGGAAGGGTTGGGGATGGGGCTATCATTATGGGTTGACCCATTCATCTTCACCCCTTCAAAACCACTTCCGTATTCAAAACCCTTTACAGCATTAATACATAGCATTGCTTTTCCGATATCGGCATGCAATTTATCAAAAACAGGTTCACCTAATCCAACCGGTGTTCCTTTAATAACACATGAAACCACTCCTCCGATAGTATCACCTGCTTTACGAACTTGTTCAATTTTTTGAATCATCGTATCGGCTAAAAGCGCATCCGGACAACGAACTATATTGGAATCTATTTTAGAAAAATCTAAATCGTGGTAATCTTTTAATAGTTTAATCTCGCCTACTTGAGAAGTGTAAGCATTTATAGAAATACCGTGTTGTTTTAAAATCAATTTTGCAATAGCACCAGCTACTACTCTACTAACAGTTTCGCGGGCAGAAGATCTTCCGCCACCCCGATGATCGCGCATTCCATATTTTGCATCATAGGTGTAATCCGCATGAGACGGACGATACACATCTACATTGTGCTCGTAATCTTTTGATTTTTGATTTTCGTTGCGAATGATAAAACCAATAGGTGTTCCCGTGGTTTTTCCTTCAAAAATTCCTGAAAGAAATTCAACGGTATCGCTTTCCTTACGCTGAGTCACAATGTGAGATTGACCCGGACGTCTTCTGTCTAATTCAGATTGAATAAAATCAAAATCGATTTTGAGACCAGCCGGACAACCATCAATAATTCCACCCAAAGCTAAGCCATGCGACTCCCCAAAAGTGGTTAATGTAAATAGTTTCCCGAAAGTATTGCCTGCCATAAAATATTTTTACAAAACAGGCAAATTTAATGAATAAAAAGCGGATATTTTTCGCTCTATAAAAAAATAAAAAATCGACTAATAATAATCAGTTAATTCCTATCTTTCAGCCTTAATTGCTTTAGAATGAAGATTCTTATAAAAAACATAAAAACAGTAGTTCAAGTTGAAGAAGTACCAAGATTAAAAGTCTCAGGCAAAGACATGAAAACTATTTTTTGTATCAATAATGCCTGGCTTGCTATTGAAGATGATAAAATTGCAGGATATGGAAAGATGGAGGATTGGGAAGGAATTTCGGATTGGACCAATTTTACAATCATTGATGCATCCGATAAAATTGTGATGCCATGTTATTGCGATAGTCACACACACATTGTTTATGCTGGAAGTCGCGAAGGAGAATTTGTGGATCGTATCAACGGATTAACCTACGAACAAATATTTGAACGTGGTGGTGGAATTTTAAATTCTGCAAAAAGAGTACACGATGCGACTGAAGAAGAATTAATTGAAAGTGCTTTAAAGAGATTAAACGAAATAATGCTACAAGGCACTGGAGCCATTGAAATCAAAAGCGGATA
>JAYVZC010000155.1:0-4630 GCA_043783695.1 Bacteroidota bacterium | reverse complement strand
AAATGGTCCATCCTTAAAAACATCATTGGAAAAACACAGCGATTTCATGAAGGAACATACTTTGATGTGTGTAAACAATTTTGCAACAACAGAAGAGTTTGAAAAGCTAAAACCGCACTATTACACAATGCTAGACCCATGTTATTGGGTAGAAGAACCAAATGAAATGGCAAAAAATTGTCTTGCTAGTCTACGAGAAAAAACAACATGGAAATTACACTTATTGCTTCCTATTCAGGCAAAAAAATCAAAAGCTTTTAGCAATTTATGCAATTCAAATAAGAACATAAATGTTTATTATTTCAACTATACCGTATTTAAAGGTTTTGATAAAATTGCTCATTCTTTTTTTAGGAAAAACATGGCTATGCCACAAAGCCAGAACATACTGGTAGCATGCCTGTTCTTATCTATCAATATGGGATTCAAGAAATTGATTCTTTTAGGTGCCGACCATACTTGGCATCAAAACCTGCATGTGAACGAACAAAATCAGCTTTGTTTGAGAGACACACACTTTTACGAAAATGAGCAGCAAATAAATTATCGTATTTTTTATAAAGATGAACACAATGTTGATGTTTTTAAAATGCATGAGATAATGGCAACCATGGGCAAAGTATTTTATGGATATGAAGTTATAAAAAAATATGCTGATAGCCGTAGTGTGAGCATTTCCAATGCTAGTGACATTTCTTTTATCGACAGTTTTAACAGAATAAAATTATAGAATATGAAATCGATTCTCTTAAACCCACTTTCTTATTGGCTTCGATGGCTTTTTACAAAATGGAAGCTAGAAATAAAATACCGTAAAAATCATTTGTACTTAGAGTATATGGTAGAAATATCCGATTGCACTTTTGGATCCTATGATTCCATATACAAATACGCACGTTTAAAATCTGTTGAATTCAGCGACTTTTGTACTGTTGCAAGAAATGCACAAGTCTTTAACGCCAAAATCGGAAAATTCTCAGGCATTGGTCCTTTCTCTTTTGTTGGACTAGCAGAGCATCCTTCTTCTGTTTTTGTTTCGGCTCATCCTCTTTTTTACTCCACCTTGGGGCAATCTTCAGGATTAGTGATAGTAGAAAAAAATCTTTTCCTGGAATACCAAACGACTTATATCGGCAATGATGTGATTACAGGAAATGGTGTTACCATCAAACAAGGAGTTACCATTGGGAACGGAGCAATTATTGCTGCAGGATCGGTAGTTACAAAAGATGTTGAGCCATACACCATTGTAGGTGGCGTTCCTGCCAAGCTTATCAAATATCGTTTTACTCAGGAACAAATTGATTTTTTACAGGAATTCAAATGGTGGGATAGAGACCTTGAATGGATTAAAGCAAACAAGGATCTTTTCTTAAATATTGAACTTCTTATGGAAAAGTATAATAAATAATAAAAAAACAATCATGAAGCTTCAATTAAATGATTCCTTTTCATACGAATTCTCTATCTCACAGGAAAATGTGCAGAAATTTGCGGAATTAAGCGGAGACACCAATCCCATTCATATTGACGCAGAATATGCAAAAAAAACTATTTTTAAAAGACCTATTATTCATGGATATTTAGGAAGCAGTGTATTCTCAAAAGTTTTAGGCACCATGTTCCCCGGAGAAGGCACTATTTATTTATCACAAAGCCTAAAATTTCATCTTCCGATGTATACAGATAAAATTTACAAAGCTGATTTTTTTGTTACCGACATAGATTCGGAAAAACACAGAGCCAACATAAAAACAACAATTCGATTAGCTTCAGACCAATGTATAATTACATCGGGAGAGGCCTTAATTCAAAACGAATCATTTTTATAGTGTTTTATTTTCAAAAAACAGAACCCAATTTCCTGCCTCAAAGCCCAATAAAATAAGATCTTTTGACCCTATTTATCCAATCTTCAAAATCTTTGGTATTTCGCTAAACTCTGCTTAATTTTGGGTTTCATTACAAAACCCTAAAAAATGTTGGATTTAAACGGCAAATCAATTTTAATTACCGGTGGTACCGGATCACTTGGAAAGCACTTAACTAAAAATATTGTATCCAAATTCCCGAAAGTAAAACGTTTAGTAATCTTTTCAAGAGATGAACAAAAACAGTTTGAAATGGCTCAAGAATACCCTCACAGCAAATATCCTGCTATCCGTTATTTTATTGGTGATGTTAGAGATTTCGAACGTTTAAAAAAAGCGTTTACTGAAATTGATTATGTGATTCATGCTGCTGCCATGAAACATGTTCCTATTGCTGAATACAATCCCATGGAATGTGTGAAAACAAATGTGCTTGGCGCAGAAAATGTGATTAATGCATGTATGGAAATGGGAGTAAAAAATGTTGTAGCATTATCTACCGACAAAGCAGCTGCTCCTATTAACCTTTATGGTGCTACAAAATTATGTTCCGATAAATTATTTGTCGCAGCAAACAATATTAAAGGAAAAGCAGATATTAAATTTTCTGTTGTTCGTTACGGAAACGTAATGGGTTCCAATGGTTCTGTTATTCCATTTTTCATGAAAAAACGCAAAGAAGGAGTTTTGCCTATCACCGATCCCAACATGACACGTTTCAATATTTCTTTGCAAGGCGGAGTAGATATGGTATTACACGCTTTAGAAACCGCATGGGGTGGAGAAATATTTGTTCCTAAAATTCCTTCTTATAAAATTACTGATGTAGCAACTGCTATTGGTCCTGATTGTAAACAAGAAGTTGTTGGTATCCGCCCAGGTGAAAAAGTGCATGAAGAAATGATTACTTCTTCCGATTCTTTTTCTACTTATGATTTAGGGAAGTATTATGCCATACTCCCTCAAGTGCCTAACTTTAAACTGGAAGACTTTATCAAAAAATTTAATGCAAAACTTGTTCCTCAAGGATTTCAATATAATTCAAGTGAAAATAAAGAATGGCTGAGTATTGATGATATGCGTAAGTTAATTGTGGAGCATGTTGATTCTTCTTTTAAAGTGTAATTGATGTTTAAGCTCTATCAAAAATAAAATAAATTTTAATTCAATAAAATGATCCCTGTTTCTTTAAATGAATATTTGAATAAAGATAATCCTTGGAGCAGTCGCTTACTTGGAATAAGCGATTTTCAAAAAAAAAGAGATGTTCAGCAAGTAGAGAATGAATACAATTTGGATAAATATGCGAAGTTATTAGAATTCGATTTTAAAACCATAGAAGAGTATAAAGCAAAAGAATTTGAACAAGCTGGATTACATCCAATAACAGGAGAACTGTTTATTTCACAAGGAGATGATATTTTTAAAACGAGTGTAGAAAATGCCCGTAAACAATTTTATAATTTAATTCAATCACATTTAAAAATATATAATTCTAAAAATATTTGTGAATTAGGTTGTGGTTATGGCTATAACTTATCATACTTAGGGAAAAATGCTTATGGTGGAGAATATTCAAAAAATGCTGTAAAACTAGCACAAAAATTAGGATTAGAAGTAAGTGAATTTAACTATTACAATGAAACAGACTATCATTTTATAAAACCTGAAACTACCATTTTTACGACACACAGCATCGAGCAAATTCCAGATGCAACAAGTATCATTAATGGATTGGAGAAACAACAAAGCAAAATCAATTATGTTGTACATTTTGAACCTACTGTAGTAAAAGAAAGAACATCATTACTAGGCTTATTACGAAATAAATATATGGAAATAAACGATTACAATCGTAATTTAATTGAACTATTAAAAAGCAGAAATAATATTGAAATTTTGGACTTGCAAACAGATATTTTTGGTTTAGTCCCACTAAATACAACTAATTTAATTGTTTGGAGATTTAAAAAATAAAATGACCTCACACTTGCATATAGGCATTATAACTCAAGCACGTATGACGAGTACGCGCTTACCCGGAAAAATTTTTAAGGAAATAAATAATAAGTCCTTGCTCCAATACCATATTGAACGACTACAGAAAACAGGATTTGATATTGCAATTGCGACAACAACAAATATCACAGACGACTGTGTTTGTGAATTTGCTCAAACAAACAATATAAAATTTCATCGCGGAAGCGAAGACAATGTACTAAGTCGTTTCCACGAAACTGCCAAAAAATACAACTTCGATATTATTATAAGAGTAACTTCCGATTGTCCGCTTATTGATCCGCATTTGATTAGAAATGCAATCGAAAAATATTTGCAGCTCAACAATTCAAATCTATACATCAGCAATGGAATTGAACGAACATTTGCGAGAGGTTTTGATTTTGAAATTTTTTCTTTCGATTTATTAGATGAAGCGTTTAAAAATGCTACTGATGAAGCAGACTTAGAACATGTAACTCCATACATCTGGAAAAACAAATCGGGGAAAGTAGAATTTTATCATGTTAAACAAAGTGAGAGCAACAGTGCGCTTAGGATAACAGTTGATACTGCTGAAGACTTTGAATTAATAAAAATATTGATTGAAAAATACAAGGCAGATACACTTTCTTACAATGAAATAGAAAGTATTTTAAAATCACATCCCCATTTAATAGCACTTAATTCACACATTGAACAAAAGAAAGTATGATCATGAGCAATTTACAAATTGACAAGAAAAAATTTGATGAAGATGG
>JAYVZC010000154.1:0-4635 GCA_043783695.1 Bacteroidota bacterium | reverse complement strand
TGCGTAAAGATCCGAAATTAAAAAACGATGTATTTGTTAAAGAAAATATTTTGTTGTATTCAAATCAAATTAAAAAAGCACAACAAAACAATAAAATTTTTGAAGTATACAATCTTGTTCGGAAAACAATTAATTTTTTTGATGGTTTAACTGATTTAAAAAAATATTACGATATATATAATCCATTAAAAGATAATGCAGAAATAGATAAAAATTTAAAACAAGAAGAAGTTATTTGGAAACAAGAAGCCGAATTAAAAGCCTTTTATGGAGAAGCCTTTCAATCCAAAAATATAGATTGGTGGAAACAAGAAGTAGCCTCCATGAATAAAATAATAAAAAATGGAAAAACGGATGAAGCACTAATGAACAAGCGGATATTGGATTATTTAAGTCTGGTTGCCTATATGCAAACAACTTCCGCTTTAAAACAACAAAATCTCCTTGCTTCAAAAATGTTTTGTCAGATATACTTAATCACAGACCCAACTAATAGCGAAGCACACTATTTAAATGCAATTACATTGGCCATTGAAGGGAAAGACAAAGAAACAATTGTAGCTTTAAATGAAGCAATTAAAAATGGATTTAAAGATATTACTCGATTAGAAAGTGACAATGCTTTTATTAAAATGAGACAAACAGAAGAGTTTAAAGTAATTTTTAAAAAAGTGAATGATGAAAATATGGAGCAATGAGATATTTAATTTTAAAAATTGATTCTAGGTTCAAATGTGTCCTTTTTCTAGCTGTTTGAATACAGACTGATACGATTCCCGTCACAATCAAGAATTTCCGAATAATATCCCATCTTGCCGTCAATTAAATTTTCATTAATGGTAAAATCTCCATTTTTATTTTTTTGTCTTATCAACGTTTTTTCAACCAATATTTGTCCCCCTAATTTTTCTACGTTACTAAGACTCTCCGAGATATCTATAACATAAAAAAACAAAACAATTCCAGCACCCGAATTTTGATTTTCCTTTACAACTAATACACCTTTAATGGTATTTTCTTCCCTATTAAAAACTCCATATTCCAAATCTATGAACTTATTTTTTTCGATTTTAATAGCTAGAACTTCAGAATAAAAAAGTATAGCTCTATCTAAATTTTTAACAGGTATTTCAAACCAAACAATTTGACCTTGTATCATAATAAATATTTAAAGTTGTAATCCTAACAAACAAACATCATCTGTTTGTTCTTCTATTCCCTTCCAGTAATTGAATTCTTTTTCAATACTTAACTTTTGTTTTTCCATTGAAAATTCTTGTGATTTCAAAAGTAGTTCTTTAAATCTTTTGCTACTAAATCTTTTTTTACTTAAATATCCAAACTGATCTTTAAAACCATCCGAATATAAATAGATAGATGTGTTTTCTTTTAATATTAACGAATGAGTCTTGTACTCTCTTTTTTCTTCTAGTTGCCAACCACCAATGGGATATTTACTGCCCACAATTTCTTTTATTTCGTTTTCACACACATAGGTCAACTTATTAAATGCTCCAGAAAACTGCAACTCTCTCGTTTCTTCATTAAAAGAGCAAATTCCAATTTCAAGCCAATCATTATTGAAGCCCAACTCTACTCCCTGATGAAATGTTTCAATCCATTTTTTATCCAATTCATTTAAAACTTCGCCTATAGAATTAAATTCTTTTCCTAACACTATATAATTCAAAAAGCTCAATGCCATTACTGATAGAATCGCACCACTTACTCCATGCCCTGTGCAATCTCCAACTGCAAAATATTTTATCTTCCCTTTACGACCTAACCAATACAAGTCTCCACCAATTATTCCTAAAGGTTTATAAATAATAAAATAGTTTTCAAATAACTGTTTAAAATGTCTGTCGTGAGGTAAAATGCCTTTTTGAACAGACTCTGCGTAATAGATGCTATCTAATAATTCTTTGTTGCTTTTGTAAAGTTTTTCATACGCACTCTGAAGAGTATCATATTTTAAAACCTCTTCCATAATTACTTCATTCTTTAAATTCATTCCATTTTGTTATTTTGCAATTGTAACAGTACCCATATACTTGTGTTTTTTATCAAATACATCTGTAAGTATAACTTTCCATATATATACATCTTGTTGTGCAACTTGGCTTCCTTGGTTGGCTTTTCCATCCCAACCTTTATTCATATCTCGTGTTTCAAAACACATATTTCCCCAACGGTCAAAAACCATCAGATTAAATTTTTCCGGATTCCAACCAATTCCTATGGGAAGAAAAATATTATTGCTAAAATCATCGTTAGGGGTAAAAGCATTGGGAGCATAAAAAGTAAAAACTCCCTTAATCACTATAGTATGTATTACACTATCAATACAACCATTCACACTTGTTGCAACTAATAAAATCGAATATTGTCCTTCGTTTGCATAAATATGAGTGGGGTTTGTTTCACCGGAATTTGTCATATCACCAAAATTCCATTGGAAAATAGACGCATTTGTTGATTCATTATTGAAACTTATTGTCGGATTTAAAATATCGGTCTCTGTTAAATTACTTGAAAATTCAGCATTTGGTATTGGAAATACATTTATATAATTATTTTGTATAATTGTATTTGTACAACCGTTAGTTCCAATTACTGATAGACCAACAGAATACAATCCTGCATTTTGATAACAATGAATCGGATTTGAAGTATTATCATTTGTTCCATCACCAAAGCTCCAATTCCACGAGTTAATTGTCCCACCTCCTATTAAAGTTGATGCATCGAAAAAATTAACACAAAGGGGAGCACAGCCCGATGTTACATCTGCGTTAAAAATTACTGTTGGAAGTGGTAATACTGTAATGGTTACGGTAGAAGTAGCAGTAGAGGAACAACCATCACTAGCAGTAACAGTGTAAGTAGTAGTAACTGTAGGGAATACAGAAACAGGAGTTCCAGAACCACTGCCAACAGGAGCCCAAGTGTAAGTATATGGTCCGCCATCACCAAATGATGCCAGTGCGGAAATGTTGGTAGAACCACTAGGGCAAATAGATGCAGTACCGCTAGCCACCACCGTAAGTGCAGGATTTACCGTAACAGTCACCGTAACAGCAGTTGCAGGGCATCCATTTACATCCGTTACATTAACGGTGTAGGTAGTTGTTCCCACAGGACTCACAGTAACCGAAGCGGAGCTGCCGGTGCCAGCGGGAGACCAAATAAAATTGTAAGTCCCAACATTGCCACCAGTCGCACTCGCAGTAATCGTTGTACTTCCACCGGGACAAATCACTACCGGAGCGATAGGATTGATAGCCACCACAGTAGGCTCCGTAACAGTAGCGGTAACCGTAGCGGTACATAAATTAGCATCTTTCACCGTACAAGTATATGTACCGGCACACAAACCGGTAGCAGTAGCTGTACTTTGTACAGGAACAGTATTCCAAGAATACGTATATCCCACAGTGCCAGCACTTCCGGCAGCAGTAGCTGTTCCGTTACAAGCAGCATTACAAGTGGTAGGAGTAAAAGTAGAAGTAGCGGTTAACAAAGTAGGTTGAAAGATAGCCGTATCATTAGTAGCGGTACAACCCCAAGAATCGGTAACAGTAACGGTATAAGTACCGGGACAAAGAGAAGAACAGGAAGCTGTAGTACAACCAGAGTTCCATAAATAAGTAAAAGGAGGTGTTCCTGTGTTAGGAATACAAATTGTTTGCCCGTTACAAGCACCAAAACAAGTAACATCAATACCTGCAATTGCAATTGTAATTCGTGGGTCAGCAAAAATAGTAACCGTAGAGGTTCCGGTACAACCACTAGGATCTGTAAGTGTAACCGAATAAGTAGTAGTTGTTGTAGGAGAAGCCGTAGGGTTAGCGGTAGTAGGACCCACCAAAGTAGCAGCAGGAGTCCAATTGTATAGATAACCTGCACCATTAGGAGTAACCCCTAAAACCGTACTCGCTCCAAAACAAACCGAATCGTTTAATCCGGCATTCACAATAGGTGCAACATATACTGTAACAGTGGCCA
Organism: Bacteroidota bacterium; assembly: GCA_043783695.1. Lineage (GTDB taxonomy): Bacteria > Bacteroidota > Bacteroidia > 2-12-FULL-35-15 > 2-12-FULL-35-15 > 2-12-FULL-35-15. The sequence continues at coordinate 627 of JAYVZC010000154.1, read as the reverse complement.
CCGCAGTAGAAGTACAACCCAATGAAGAACCAGTAACAGTATATGTGGTAGTGCCGGCAGGGGTAGCATTGGCAGTGCTCACACCAGTAGACGTAGCACCCGCACTCCAAGTATATGTTGTGGCACCACCAGCCGTTAAGTTGGCCGTAAATGTAGGACAAACACTAGGTGAGTTTACAGTAGTAAGCGGAATAGGATTTACTGTAACCGTACTCACAGCAGTAGAAGTACAACCTAAAGAAGTACCTGTAACAGTATATGTAGTAGTTGATGAAGGAGTAGCATCAGCAGTGGTAATACCTGTAGAAGTTGTACCCGCAGTCCAAGTATAAGATGTTGCACCACTAGCAGTTAAGTTAGCTATAACGCCATTACAAATTGTTGGAGAATTAACGGTTGTTACGGGGATTGGATTAACAACAACTGTGGCAACAGCTGAACCTGTACAACTGGCAGTAGTGCCTGTAACAGTATAAGAAGTTGTGGTTCCAGGTGTTACACTTAATGGGTTAGCCGTTGAGCTTGTATTCCACAAGTATGTTGTTGCGCCTGTGGCTGTTAATGTGGCTGCTTGACCAACGCAAATGCTTGGGGAATTAACGGTTACTACAAGGGTAGTTGCAACAG
>JAYVZC010000153.1:0-4651 GCA_043783695.1 Bacteroidota bacterium | reverse complement strand
ACCAAAGAGGAGCTGGTGAAAAAATATTTGATGAAATGAATAATGATTTTGGATGGAAAAATTTACCCTTTTCATTTTTGCAAGAAAACACCGTATATATGATGCTGATGGCAATGTGTAGGAATTTTTATCTGATTATTTTAGAAAAAATTTCGCAAAAAGTACCCTTCGTAAAATCTTATTTCAGACTCAAAAAATTTATATTTCGTTTCGTTGTAGTACCATTCAAATGGATTAAGCGTGGAAGACAAAAAATACTCAAATTATTTACAGAAAACCACTATCACTTACTACTAAATTAGAATTTTAAACGCTGGCAAATGTAAGCACATAAAATAATTGTGTTCTGTTGGCACCCGCAATCGCTATAAATAGGCTACATCTTGGTCTGTTGAATCTAAAAAAAAATAATTTCATCCGAATAAAACAAAAACAGAAACAGAACTTTAATAAAAACAGATATTTCAACAAAAATATAGCTGAACCTTATCCGAAAACACTAATTTTACCTTGTAAAATAGATTTTTAAATAACAAATTAATTGCTTGCGGATTTAAGGTATTAATAAAAATCCCACCAATTATTAACAATGGTTAATAATTGCTTTTTGTCGTTTGTTAGATTAAGCTTATTTTTCGGTAAAATATAAAAACAATTTTTATGGAAGAGAAAAAGAATTATTCGTTGCCACTTGCATTTCTAACAATGTTGTTTTTTATGTGGGGATTTATTACCTGTTTAAATGATATTTTAATTCCACATTTTAAAGCAATTTTTGTTTTATCATATTTTGAATCTATGTTGATTCAATTTGCATTTTTTGGTGCTTATTTTGTTGGCTCAGTCATTTATTTTATAATATCATCCACATCAGGAGATCCAATAAATAAGATAGGGTATAAGAATGGAATTCTTTTAGGTTTGTTAATTTCTGCCTTGGGCACTTTCTTATTTTATCCGGCAGCTCAAATGCAATCATTTGGATTTTTTCTTGGAGCATTATTTGTTTTGGCATTAGGCTTTACATTGCTACAAATTGCAGCCAATCCATACGTAATACTTTTGGGTAACCCAGAAACAGGTTCAAACAGGCTTAGTTTGGCAGGTGCTATTAATTCTTTCGGAACAACAATAGCTCCAATAATTGGAGGCGTTTTTATTTTAAGTAATGTTGTTTCTGGGAATGACATTAACTCTGTTAAAATGCCATACCTGATTTTTACGGGATTTTTTTTACTGTTAATTATTGTTTTTAAAATAGCAGTACTTCCCAAATTTACAAGTGAACAATCAATTGAAAAAGGAATGGGCGCTTTAAAATATCCTCAACTGACATTGGGAATTCTTGCCATCTTTTTTTATGTAGGTGCCGAAGTTACTGTTGGTAGTTTTATGACCAGTTTTGTTGGTTTAAAAGAAATAAAAGGACTTTCTACACAAGAAGCAACACTATATGTTGCTTTGTATTGGGGGAGTTTGATGATAGGTAGATTTACCGGTTCTGTTTCAGTATTTAATTTATCCTCATCAACGAAAAGGATTTTAACGGCTATTTTACCGGTTGCAACTTTCTTTTTTATTTTATTAATATTTAAATTAAAGTCAAAAGAAGGTGAAGTAATCGATTACAAATCAATGATGGTTTATATTCCATTTATTATTATTAGTGTGATTGCATTTTTTATTGGGAAAGAAAAACCGGCCCGCACTTTGTTCTTGTTTTCAGTTCTATGTATTTTGCTATTACTTTTGTCATTAGTTACTACAGGCGTTTTTTCAATGTGGTCTGTTATTAGCCTTGGGTTATATAATTCCATTATGTGGCCGTCCATATTTGCATTGGCAATTGCAGGCTTAGGAAAGCATACAAGCCAAGGTTCTTCATTATTGGTAATGGCTATTTTAGGAGGAGCATTAATTCCTCCATTACAAGGATTTTTGGCTGACAATATTGGGGTTCATCTTTCATTTATAGTTCCAATTTTTTGTTACATATATTTAGCATTTTATGCATGGAAAGTAAAAAATATTTTACGTGCTCAAGGAATAGATTACGATAGCAACACAAATTTAAGTCATTAAAATAATATGAATAAATCCAGTACGGGTACTGCCCACTCTCCTGTGGAGAGGGGATTAAGGGGAGAGGTCTTAGTAGCGGCTATTGATATTAAAACGATTGTCATATTATGCCGTCATCCTGAGCGCCTGCCTGCCGTCAGGCAGGCGCTCAGGGTAAGTACTTTAAGGTTGAAAGAATTAGAAAATAAGTATGTCAGATAAGGATAGAAAAAATAGAGAAGAACAATATTTGAATCTAGTTTTCAAACTGCTTTATTTAATCATTGCATTAATGATTTTTATTGGTTTGTTGATTTATGTGAATGTTGCGGGTGTTCCCGATATGTTTAAGCCAAGTGAGAATTTGGTTACGGTTGATTCTGCATTAACTGGAATAAAAAAAGATGAAATAAAAAGTGAATTTTGGCAAGCACCAGATACTTTGGAAATTTCTAAAGAAAAAAATGCTGAGCAAATATTTTATGGAAGAAAATTGATTAAAAATACTTCTTACTATTTAGGATATAGTGGCACTGTTGATCACAAAGCGAATAGCATGAATTGTCAGAATTGTCATTTAGACGCTGGAACAAAAGTGTTTGGAAACAATTACAGTGCTGTTGCTTCTACTTATCCGAAATTTCGTGAACGTTCGGGAATGGTAGAGAGTATTTATAAAAGAATAAATGATTGTTTTGAAAGAAGCTTAAACGGTGAAGCATTGGATACAGCTAGCAAAGAAATGCAAGCAATTAAAGCATATATCCTTTGGTTGGGAAAAGATGTTACAAAAGGAGAAAAACCGAAAGGTTCTGGTTTAATGGAATTAAAATATATGGATAGAGCTGCTGATCCTGAAAAAGGTAAATTGGTTTATGTAGAAAAGTGTATGTCCTGCCATGGAACAAGTGGTGAAGGAAAATGGAATCAGGATATCTTAGCGTATAAGTACCCACCTTTATGGGGTAAAATAAGTTATAACAATGGTGCTGGACTGTTTCGTTTATCGCGATTTGCCGGATACGTAAAATCAAATATGCCTTTCGGTGCAACTTACGATAATCCACAATTAACGGATGAACAATGTTGGGACATTGCAGCATTTATAAATTCTCAAGCACGTCCGAAAAAAGATCTGAGTAAAGACTGGCCGAAGATTTCTGGTAAACCAGTTGATCATCCATTTGGTCCGTATGCAGATAAGTTTTCTGAAAAACAACATAAGTATGGACCGTTTGAGGAGATTGCCACTTTGAAAAAAAAGAACTCTAAGAAGTAGATAAGAATAAAAGTAGACAAAGGAAAAGTAGACAGGACAGTAGACAAATAAAAAGCAAAATAATAAAATAAAAATAAAACTACGTGACCGAAGTGCCTTAGTGGGAATAATTGAAATCATAATTAATAACTAAAAAGCATGAATATACTTACACAGTCTTGGCCATGGTACGTTTCCGGTCCTTTGATCGGACTAATGGTTCCGATATTATTGATCATGGGTAACAAAACTTTTGGAATTTCTTCCTCCTTGCGACATATTTGTGCTGCATGTATTCCCGGTAAAATAGAGTTTTTTAAATACGATTGGAAAGCAGAATCCTGGAATTTAATTTTTGCAATGGGAATTATTTTGGGTGGATTGGTTGCAGGATATTTTTTCGCAAATCCAAATCCAATTCAAATTTCGGAAGCAACAATTGCTGACTTAAACTCAATGGGAATAAAAAACTATGATGGATTTGTTCCTACAGATATTTTTAATTTTCATTCTTTGCTTAGACTAAAAGGATTTATTCTTATGGTAGTTGGAGGTTTCTTTGTGGGGTTCGGAACACGTTATGCTGGTGGTTGTACGTCTGGACATTCAATAATGGGCTTGTCTAATTTACAGTTTCCATCTCTAGTGGCAACCATTTGCTTTTTTGTAGGAGGCTTGGCAATGACATGGTTCATTCTTCCATGGATCTTAAGTTTATAGTAAATCGAAATCATTCCCCTCTTGAGAGGGGCAGGGGTGTGTGAAAATGTTAATTGTCAACTAAAAATATAATAAAATGTTAAAAATAAAATTCTTAGTATTCGGTTTCATCTTCGGAGTCATCTTAATAAAAGCAGAAGTAATTTCTTGGTTTCGAATTCAAGAGATGTTTCGTTTTCAGGCATTTCAAATGTATGGGATCATTGGTTCTGCAGTCGTGATTGGAATGATCTCTGTTTTTCTTATCAAAAAATACAAAGTAAAAACTATTTCAGGTGATGAAATAAAAATCGCTTCGAAAGAATTCTCGAAAGGGAATATTATCGGAGGATTAATCTTTGGATTGGGTTGGGCAATGACGGGTGCTTGCCCTGGACCATTATACGCATTGGTTGGAAGTGGTTTGTTGGTTATTGTCGTTGTTTTACTAAGTGCCATTTTTGGAACTTGGGTTTATGGTTGTTTAAAAAACAAATTACCGCATTAATCTTTGGTCATTTCGACCGTAGTGGAGAAATCTTAAATATCGCATAAAGAAAGCTCATACATAGGCGAGAATAAATTTTCTAGTAAGCATCAATTATGAGTAAAAAAAATGTAATAAACCCGATT
>JAYVZC010000152.1:0-10936 GCA_043783695.1 Bacteroidota bacterium | reverse complement strand
TTATGAAAATACTAAGTGTACAGGCATTGCGCGGACCGAATATTTGGAGTGTAAGCAGAAAAAAATTAATTCAAATGAGATTGGATTTGGAAGACCTGGAACAGTTTCCCACTAACAAAATCAAAGGCTTTAGAGAACGATTGGAAGCTATGTTTCCTACTATGGTTGAGCACCGTTGTTCGGAAGAAGTAAGGGGCGGATTTTTTCAACGTATCGAACGTGGAACCTGGATGGGGCATGTGATTGAGCACATTGCTCTGGAAACTCAGTCTTTGGCCGGGATGGAAACAGGATTTGGAAGAACCCGTGAGACCAAAACTCCAGGCGTTTACAATGTTGTATTTAGTTATGTAGAAGAAAAAGTTGGACTTTTTGCTGCCGAATCTGCTGTAAATATTGCACAAGCATTGGTGAATAACGAAGCTTACGATTTGCAGGCTGATTTGAAAAAAATGCGTGAAATCCGTGAAGATGTTCGCCTTGGGCCAAGTACCGGAAGCATTGTGGATGAAGCGGTTTCCCGTGATATTCCTTGGATTCGTTTGGGAACAAACTCTTTGGTTCAATTGGGTTACGGAGTAAATCAAATGCGTTTTCAGGCCACCATCACTTGTAAAACCAGTAGCATTGCTGTTGATATTGCTTGTAATAAAGAACAAACCAAACAAATGCTGGATGCAGCTTCTATTCCTGTTGCTAAGGGTGGAATTTGTGTGGACGAAGAAGATCTGGAGATTATTATCAAAAAAATCGGGTATCCAATTGTTCTAAAACCATTGGATGGAAATCATGGGAAAGGTGTTTCAATAAATGTAAATACTTTTGAAGAAGCTTTGGAAGGAATGGTCTTCGCACAAAAATATTCTCGTAAAGTAATTGTGGAAAAATTTGTTACAGGTTTCGACTTTCGTATTCTTGTTATCGATAATAAAATTGTTGCAGCTGCACAACGCGTTCCTGCTAACGTTGTTGGAGATGGAAAGCAAACTGTTCAGGAACTCATTGACGAAACAAACAGAGATCCGCGCAGAGGTTATGGACATGAAAATGTTTTGACAGAAATTACTGTCGACAGAGATACGATGGATCTTCTGGAAAAGAAAAAGTACACGCTTGAAACAATTCCTCCTGATAAAGAAGTGGTGTATTTAAAATCAACAGCGAACCTTAGTACCGGTGGAACATCCATTGATGTTACCGATATGATGCATCCTGAAAATATATTTTTAGCAGAAAGAATTTCACGTGTGATTGGATTGGATGTTTGCGGAATTGACATCATGGCAAAAAATTTAACTCAATCATTAAAAGAAAATGGTGGAGTTATTCTGGAAGTAAATGCCGCTCCGGGATTTAGAATGCACTTGGCTCCATCAGAAGGATTGCCGAGAAACGTTGCAGCTCCTGTGATTGATATGTTGTATCCTTTAGGAAAACCTTCACGCATTCCTATTATTGCTGTAACAGGAACAAATGGAAAAACAACTACCACTCGTTTAATTGCACACATTGTAAAAAACAATGGATTCAAAGTGGGCTTCACAACATCTGATGGAATTTATGTTCAGAATCACATGCTTGAAAAAGGCGATACAACCGGACCAATGAGTACCGAATTTATTTTGAAAGATCCAACCGTTGAATTTGCTGTTTTGGAAACTGCCCGTGGCGGAATTCTTCGTTCGGGTTTAGGATTTAGTCGATGTGATATCGGAATCATTACAAACATTCAGGAGGACCATTTAGGGCTTAGCGATATTCACGATTTAAAAGATTTGGCACGAGTAAAAGCCGTTGTTGTAAACAGTGTAAAAAAAGATGGTTGGGCGGTATTGAATGCTGAAGATATAAACTGTGTAGAAATTGCAAAAAATTTAGATTGTAAAGTCGCATATTTCAGCATGAACGAACATTGTGATGTAATTGTGAATCATTGCAGAACAGGCGGAATTGCTGCTATTTATGAGAACGGGTACATCACCATTAAAAAAGGCGATTGGAAAATGCGTGTGGAAAAAGCAGCTCATGTTCCGCTTACATTAAACGGGAAAGCAAAATTCATGATCGCGAATGTGCTTGCTGCTACATTAGCAAGTTACTTATGGGGCTTTAAATTGGAAGACATTAAATTATCTTTAGCGACATTCATTCCAAGTGCTGCACAAACTCCCGGCAGAATGAATATTTTCAATTTTAAGAAATTTAAAGTGATGATAGATTTTGCTCACAATCCTTCCGGTTATTTAGGAATTGAAGATTTCTTGCAAAGCATAAATTCAGAACATAAAGTTGGAATTATTGCAGGTGTTGGAGATAGAAGAGATAGCGATATTAAAGACTGCGCAGTAATTGCTGCAAGAATGTTTGATCATATTATTATCCGCCAGGAAAAACATTTGCGCGGAAGAACAGAAGAAGAAATCGTTAACCTGATTGTCGAAGGAATTACTTCTGTGGATAAAAAAGTTACGTATGAAGTTATTCCGAAGGAAACAGATGCAATTAAACATGCAATTAATATTGCGAAGGAGGGTTCTTTCATAACTGCATTAAGCGATGTGATCACCAATGCAATTGAAGTGGTTCAGCAGCATTTGGATACGGAAGTGGAGGCGTAGGTTTTTTATTGATTATTTCGATTGAAATGTTAACTGAATGAGAAAACAGAAGTTGCTGATATTATTTTTATTGTTTCTACTAACGAAGAATGCAATTCCTTGTTCAGGTTTCAGATTAACGATTGATAATAGAACAATGGTAGGGCTGAGCGAGGACCACTTAAACCCCAATACCATTATATCAACTAAAAAAGCTACTGTAAATTCTTACGGAGTAATATTTTTTGGATATAGTGAAGTGGGAATGGACAGGCAATCTGCTATTAATGATAAAGGATTGGTATTTGATTCCTTTGCAATAGATGAAGATAGAAAAGCAAGGTCACAAAATGGAATTAAAGTAGACAGGGACATTGCTTATCAATTAAATGAAGACATTATGACCTCGTGCAGTAATGTGAACGATGTTATGAAACTGCTTTCTAAATATAGTTTAGAAGACATGGGTTCTCAATGGTTTTTTGCTGATAAGGAAGGGAATTCAATAATAGTTGAAGCAGACACAGTTATTAAGGGAGATAACAATTATCAAATCGTTACAAATTTTAATCAATCACAAGTAAATTCAAAAATCCCGATTTCGTGTTCAAGATATCTTAGTGCTGAGAATATTCTCTCAAACAAACAGGAATTCACAAAAGAATATGGCTTACAGCTTATAAAATCAATGTATCAAACGCCAAGCTGTTACGCTACGCAATATTCACAGCTTTTTGACCTTTCTAAAGGTAAATTATATTTATTCCTTTTTCATAATTATGAAGAAGAAGTTGAGTTTGATATTAATAGTCTTTTAAATCAAGATTTAAAGTGGATTCCTATTCAGTCCTATTTCAAAAATAAATCTAATTATCTTGAAGATCTAGACAATTACAAAACAACTATAAGGATTGTTAGTAAAATGGATAGCTTGACTGATAAGGAAACAATGACTAAATACATTGATTCTTTAATGGTTTTACGATTTTACTGCACGGAACTATTCAGAGATACTATTTTAAACATTGGAATATATCACGCAAGGAATAATCAAAATGATATTGCTCAATTAATAGCGGAAAAATATACTTATTATAAACTTGAGGTGTTCTCTATTTCTGAATATTTATTAGCATACGTTGATTATAACAACAAAAAGTATTCTAGTGCGAAAACACATATTGACTTTGCTCTTTCGAGACGACCCGAAGACCAAAATTATTTAGCACTAAAAAAAATCATTTATCTACAAACTAAGAATAAATAACTGTAAGATAAGATTATGAAAATATTTCTATTTTTTTTGCTTTTGCCAATTTTTTCCTTTGGACAACAAAGTGATTCAATTCGACTTGAAAAATATTTTAAAGCCTTCTTATCTGCCAACGAATTCAGTGGAATAATTTTAATTGTCAAAGACAATAAAACAATAATTAGAAAAGCTATTGGGTTTGCAGATTTAGAAAATAAAATACCTAATACAATAGAAACTAAATTCAGAATCGCATCTTGTAGCAAAGAATTTACGGCAATAGCTATTCTTCAATTACAAGAACAAGGAAAATTATCTGTTACAGACAAACTAAGTAAATATTTCCCCAAGATTGCAAAAAGTGACAGTATAACTCTTGACATGCTACTAACTCATAGAGCAGGCATTCATAATTACAATGCAGATAGTTCATATGATATATTGAATACTCCCGCATTAACACAGAAAAAAGTCATGGAAATTATTGAAAGCAATCCTTCTGACTTTTCTCCAGGAAGTAAATATCAATACAGTAATGGAGGGTTCTTTATTCTTGGGTCTATAGTTGAAAAAGTTTCACATCAAACGTATGATGAATATATCATTAACAATATATTTAAAAAAGCAAATATGTTCTCTTCTGGTGTTGACCATAACGACATTATACCCAATGAAGCCAAAGGATATGTAAATAAAAATGACACGCTGAAGCCTGCTCCATATGACAGTATGGAGGGTAGTATGGGTTGCGGAAGTTTATATTCAACCGCAAATGATTTGTATAAATATTTTTTGGCTCTTAATGATACAATTTTATTGACCAAAGCATCTCGTCATCAATTTATCACACCTGCTAAAGGAACTTATGCTTATGGAATTGGAGTTGACACGCTAGGTAAACACGTTTATGTAGGGCACGGTGGCTGGGTATATGGTTTCACATCTCAAATAGCAATGTATCTTAACGACAATACATTTTTTATTGTCATGTCTAATAGCGAATCGAATGTTTGGGGTTTGTCAACAGGATTACAAGCTACGTTATTTAATATCCCCGTTGTTTATCCATACAAATACAAAGAAATTAAAGTTGAACCAAAATCGTTAGAAAAATTTGTTGGAACGTATGGTGCAGTTAAAATATCCATCAAAGACAATTACCTATATTTAAATAATACTGCAAATAATGAAGGCGAAATAAAATTACTTCCAGAAACGGCAACGAAGTTTTTTTATGAAGGGGAAAACGATAGACAAATAGAATTTCAGCTCGATAAAAACAATAAAATAATTAAAGTTTGGCTAGTTGATAGTGGACTTATACATGAATTAAAAATTACTCCTTAGCCTTCTTATACAAAGGAACCGTAGAACAAGGTTCACCATACATAATACTTTTCGCAATTGGCCTCAGTATACTTGTGATTTGAACATAGGCTGCTTTTGGAACAGGTAAATCTCCGCAACCTTTTATTACAATTCTCGAATCTTTATATTCATCAATTTTTAATTGATTTAATATTTCGGAATAAAGAATCGTTTCTAATGTTTCTAAATCTCCAAATACAACTTTTTTAGCAACCGGTTCTAATTGTGTTGCCAATAACATATATGCCCAAGTTGGAACAATTGCGTCTGCAGAGCAAATTAAGGCTACGTATTTATCTTTGTATTTATTCCAGTCTTCATTTTTAATGAACTCTCTAAAATCTTTTTCACGTAAGATTAATTCTTGAAATAATAAATCTTTGATATCAAACAATACTCTTTCTCCTGGAAGATAGAATGCTTCTAGGTCTATAGTCACTAGTCCGCTTTGTGAGACTTTATTTATAATTTCATCTTCCATTTTCTTCAATTGTCATTTTCGTCCCTTGCCATTCGATAGTGTCTGCTTCAACGCAGAATGCTCAGGCTGACGGGTTGGGTTTAAGTCTTTGGATAAGCCTAGTTGATTACTACTTTTTTACTTTCCGTATAATTGGCTGTCGTTATTTTGCACCAATACGTTCCGGGTTTCAATGTTGCTGTATTGAATAATGTTCCGTGTTTTCCTTTTTCGCTTTCTTTGTTTTGAATAAACTGAACAGCTTTGTTTTTCTCATCACACATTTTAATTGCTACATCCGTATTCTCTGCTAAATTGTAAAACAAGTTCACGCATTTTTTTTCTGGATTGTAAATCGCATCAAATGAATTCATGCTTCCGCCAATTTCAATGTTTTCATCGCCTTGTTTGTAATCTACATAAGCAAAATAAAATAAGAACATTTCATCTTTTGCACTTTCTCCCCAAGCTACATTTTTAATCGGACGATTTGGATTTCTGAAATTTTTCTCAGTATTGTCATACGTTACATTGCAATAAATGATAGTTCCTTTTTCGAGCTTCACGAATTTTTTAAAACTGAAAAAGTTTTGCCAGTTAAAATCCCAATCGTTTATTTTGATGAGATTTGTTGTGTCACCATTCGTGTGCACTGCAAATACTTCCCACTTTTTCCCTAGCCAGTGTGCATGCGGAGTAACATTTATCAAACTATAATCGGATGTCACTTTGTATTCTGCGTGAAATGTATGTGTGGTATTCGCCTTAATAAAAAATGGACCGTCTTTAATGTCGTTCGGACTAATTACCCAGCCTTTTAAAAATCTGTCGACAGGAGTTTTGCTATAAAAAATATTTATTGTTGTAGAGTCTTTTGTATCAATGGGAGTTGGGCCGTAATGCATTTGCAGAAGCACTTTTGAATTTGGTAAAACATAATTGCTTATTCCATCCGGAAAAAAACGTGTTGTGTTTCCCGGAACCCAACCGCTCCAATTATAATAAGTCGGATAAAAGCCAAATCCTCCATATTGTGAATAGCCATACCCTTCATCTTTTGCATCCAAGTTATCTGCAAATTGAGTGGTATCTAATCCTAAAATAATATGGTGAGCAATTTTCGGATTCCCTGGAACAATTTCAATTGCAGAAACATTGTGCCCTTCTTTCAAATTAGTCGGTAAAATAAATATTCTGTATTCATCATTGTTATCACCTTTATGTAAAAAAGATTCCGTCATTGAAACCGTTAGGTCGGGTTTTCCTAGTTGTGAATTTTTTGGAAATTTTGGCAATTCCGGTTCAGCCGCAATAGGTCCTTGAATCATTCCTTCAGCAATCCAAGTTTTTATGGATTCCATTTCTTTTTCCGTTAATACTCGCTCATCAAGAAAATGACTGTATTTAGTATCTGGCATCCAAGGTGGCATAAACTTGGATTTTGGATCAAGTGCAGCCAAAGTAATCATTCCAACATTTTTTTTCACTTCTGCATAACTGGTAAATTGAAGTGGTGCAATTCCTCCTTCGTGATGACAAGAACTACATTTATTATAAATAATGGAGGCAACATTTACTGTATATGTTATTTGCGCTTTTGCAAAAACAGGTATCAATAAAAATAATATGCAAAAATAATTTTTACTCATTGTAAAAATTTTTTTTAAGGAATCCAGGAGTGCCTCGCATTTCATTTTTATTTTGTGGAACATTTTAATACTTGAAGATATAAAATTTCAAATTGTTCTTTTGTAATGTATTTGTAACGCTCTTTGTAACGAACAGTCATTTTCCCATCCGCTCCGTAAAAAGCCTTGTTCACTATCAATCCAACCATCGATACATAATTATAAGCATCTATTTTACCAACAGGATTTTTAGTGTTGATAATGTAACTCCAGCTGCTCCATTTCCATTCTGAGCCATGAAGCTTTCCTGTTCCAGTATACGAACTATCATCCGCCATTATCGTAAATGTTGGGTCGGTAATGTTCATCGTGTAGTTGTACTCGGTAGTTTCACCTTTTTGATCTATACTAATCGATTTCATGTAGATTTTTTTTTCTTTTCTGTTAACTATTTCTTTACTTAATGCAACATAAGTTCCATAGGGAATGCTGTCGGGCGACATCGCTTTTATTTCTCCCATCGAATAAAATTCAGAAGGGTCAATAATCTCTTTTTCCTTTTTCTTCTTTTTGTCATCTCCCGGATTTATGAAAGAAGTTGTTAAAATAAAATTTAATGAAAACAAGAAGATGTAGCTGAAGATTTTTATAGATTTCATTTTTTTAGTTTTATATAATAAAAGTAGTCATTTATTTTGATGTAGTAATGATACAGCCTACAGCCTGTGTTTTGGTTATCTTTATTGGTTTCCCGGAAACAATTTCTTCAATGGCATCGGCCAATTCAGTAGAAGTGATGACTTGCCGTCTTTTTCCCAATGCATAAAACGAATCATCAATTCTTCCAGAGTAAAGTAATTTTTTAATCGGACTTTCAACAAAAACTTCAGGAGTAATGCTTGCTTTAAAATGTTTGGTGAGTTCTCCTTTTTTATCGATTATCAAATCAAATGGAACAGCATATTTTTTTTTGAATTCGTCAATACTCTTTTGTGTAGAATAATAATTTGGAAAAACACCAACAATCCGAATGTGTTTGCTTTTATATTTTGTATCCAACTGTTTTAAAGAAAGCGTGTAACTCTGACAAATAGGGCAAGTCTCAGATAAAAAAGCATAAACAGTGGTATCTTGAGGAGGAGTTTTAGAAGTAAAACTTGAAGCAAGCATCATCGCTAATGTGACAATAACAAATGTCTTGATTCTTATGTCTTGCATCTTGATTCTTTTTGTTACATAAATCCCAATTCCAATTGTGCCACTTCACTCATCATTTCTTTTTCCCATGAAGGTTCAAAAGTCAATTCAATTTTTGCAGAACGAATTCCTTCTATATCTCTTAGTTTATCTTCTACTTCAGGAGGCAATGTTTCGGCAACCGGACAACTTGGTGAAGTTAAAGTCATCATTACTTTCAAATTATTTTCCTCATCAAGGTTGATTTCATAAATCAAGCCAAGCTCCCATATATCAACAGGAATCTCAGGATCGTAGCACGTTTTAATCGTGTCGATTACTTTTTGAGTTAATTCAGTATTGTGAGTATTTATTATTGCAGGCATTTTTTTGTTAAGTCAAAAGTTAAACAATCAATTTTTTGTTCTATATGCTATGGCGTCTAACTTCATTTGTTTAATCATGCTAAGCAAACCATTGCTTCTGGTTGGCGAAAGATGTTTTGTTAATCCTATTTTTTCTATAAAATCCAATTTCGAATCAATAATTTCTTGAGGCGTATGATTGGATAAAACTCTTATCATCAAAGCCACCATCCCTTTTGTTATAATTGCATCGCTATCTGCTGTATAAATAATCTTGCTGTCTTTTAGTTCAGAATGCATCCAAACTTGACTCTGACAACCTTTGATTAATTTATCCTCTGTTTTATATTTGTCCTCAATCAAAGGCATCGACTTTCCTAAATCAATCAAGTGTTCGTAACGTTGCATCCAATCTTCAAACATCTCAAATTCTTCTACTATTTCATTTTCAATTTCTTCGATGCTCATTTTACTTCAACATTTTAATTGCTTTTTTTAATCCTTCAATAAAAACATCGATCTCTTCTTTCGTATTATAAAATGCAAAAGATGCACGCACCGTTCCAGGGATACAAAAGAATTGCATTAAAGGTTGATTACAGTGATGGCCTGTGCGGACAGCAATTCCCTGTTGATCCAAAATAGTTCCAACATCAAAAGGATGCAATCCATCAACTATAAAAGAAATAACACTTGCTTTTTCTTTCGCTGTTCCAATAATTTTTACTCCTTCAATTTTTGATAATGCTTCCGTTGCATACACTAAAAGTTCATGTTCGTAAGCAGCAATATTTTTTAATCCAAGTTTATTGATGTAGTCAATTGCCACTGCAAATCCAACTCCTCCTTCGATGTGAGGAGTTCCTGCTTCAAATTTTAAAGGTAAATCGGCATACTCTGTTTTTTCGAACGTAACGGTTTTAATTGTTCCTCCACCAACTTGATAAGGTGGAAGCTCGTTTAACCATTTTTCTTTTCCATATAAAATTCCAACTCCTGTCGGACCAAAAACTTTGTGAGAACTGAAAACATAAAAGTCTGCACTCAACAATTGAACGTCAATTTCTGTATGAGGAATAGCTTGTGCTCCATCTATTAAAACAGGAATGTTTTTTACATGTGCCAACGCAATAATTTCTTCAATTGGATTTATTGTTCCAAGAGTATTTGAAATATGAGTTACTGCAACTATTTTAGTTTTGTCGCTTAACAATCTTTTGTATTCAGAGATAATTAATTCTCCTTCTTTATTAATTGGAATCACTTTTAGAATGGCACCTTTTTCTTCGCAGACTTGTTGCCAAGGTAAAATATTGGAATGATGTTCCATTGCAGAAATTAAAATCTCATCTCCTTTAGAAATAAATTTTTTCCCGAATGAACTTGCAACTAAATTAATGGAGTCGGTTGTTCCTTTTGTAAAAATAATTTCATGTGCGTGTTTCGCATTCAAATGTTTCTGAATCGTAGCACGTGCATTTTCGTAAGCAACTGTAATTTCCTGGCTTAATGTATGAACCCCGCGGTGAATGTTTGCATTTTGATTTCTATAATAATTATCAATCGCATCGATCACCGATTTCGGTTTTTGCGTGGTTGCTCCATTGTCGAAATAAATAAGATTTTTGCCGTTTACTTTGCGTGAAAGTATCGGAAAATCCCCTCTTATTTTTTCAATATCCAGAATCACTTTTTCTATGGTTTTTAAAGCCGTCATATTTGCGATTGCAAAGTTAAGAATAATTCTAAATAGCGAGTCTTTTGCTTGAAAATAAAGTATCTTAAAGGCTATAATAAAATGCTATAATTGGCGGCATTTCCTTATTTTTACATCGTGAAAACACCTATTTATTTAGATTATAATGCCACTACACCAGTCGACAAACGAGTGTTGGATGCAATGTTGCCCTATTTTTCTGAAAAATTTGGGAATGCCTCTAGTCGCACCCATTCTTTTGGTTGGATAGCAGAAGATGCTGTTAAAATAGCCCGTCAGCAAGTAGGCGATTTGATTCATTGTTTGGAGCAGGAAGTGGTTTTTACATCCGGTTCAACCGAGGCAATTAATTTGGCAATAAAAGGTGTTTGGG
>JAYVZC010000151.1:0-4662 GCA_043783695.1 Bacteroidota bacterium | reverse complement strand
AAAAATTTTAAAGATGCTTCCGAAAACAGCAACGTATTATTTCTGCAAAGCAAATATTCCAAGAGCATTATCTGCTAGTGAATTATTTCTACAAGCTAAAAAAAATGGTTTGAAAGGGAAAGTATACGCTTGTGTTCAAGATGCATTAATTGCTGCAAAAGCTGCTGCGTTAAAAAGTGATTTGGTATTTATTGGCGGAAGCACTTTTACGGTAGCGGAAGTTGTGTAATAGATAATAAACACTTCGACTCCGCTCAGTATGACAAATAGGGCGTCACACTGAGCGGAGTCGAAGTGCATGTGAAAAGGATTTTATTTAAAAGAAAAACCTCTCAAGAAATTTCTTGAGAGGCTTTTTATTATATATTTTTAGAATTATCTTCCTAATCCAACTGGACTACCAACACGTGTCATAGCACAACGGAATCCAATCCATGCAGTTGCTTGACGTTGATCTAAGAATCTTCTTGTTCCCGGTACCATCCAATATGCACGATCTTTCCAAGAACCACCTTTATAAACACGAGCTTTATCGTTAATCATAGAAGTGTTTGCGTATTCATACATACCAGCAGATTCAGGTTTTCCTGAAGAAGCATCATATGGGTCCATCCAGCTTGATCCAACTAAACCAGCCGCTTGAGATTTAACATCACCGTCTAAGTAGTTGATGTTGTCAGCATAAGTGTAGTTTCTTCTTTCATCCAAGTTATCATCAGGGAAAGCGGTACTAACATCTCTCCAACGAACCATACCTGGTATTGAAATGATATTACTATCAGCATCATATTTAATAGTATCGTTAATTAAGATACCATCCACATCACGCTCTTGAGTTTTGAATACGTTACCACGGAAAGGGCGAAAATCTGCTTTATCTTCTGGAGAAAGTACACGATATACATCCATTACCCACTCAGAAACGTTACCGGCCATGTTATACAAACCGTAATCGTTTGGCCAATATGAAAACACAGGAGTTGTAATATCTCCAGCATCGTTCAAACGGCCCGCATTACCCATCATATCACCATTGCTTCTTTGGTAGTTCGCCATCATTTGTCCTAAGTATTTTGAATCAGGGTTACGAGTACCGTGCCCATTCCAAGGATATAATCTTCTATCTGTGATACGTTCACCAATAGTATTACCAATTAAACCATAAGCAGCATATTCCCACTCAGCTTCTGTGGGTAGTCTGTAACGTGGTAAAAAGATACCATCTTCCATTCTAACTAAACGCTCACCTCCGTTAGGATCCATACTTGGGATTGGATTTTTAACCGGTCCTGTCCATTTACCAGCAAGGTATTGGTCGGTATTAAAATAATCGTTTTCAGTAGGAGACGGTGCATAATCCAAGATTCCTTCACGAACTAAAATAAATTCATTTACACGATCAGTTCTCCAAGCGCAAAAATCGGAAGCTTGTAACCAATTTACTCCAACTACCGGATAATCTCTATATGAAGGGTGGCGTAAATAATATTCCACATAAGGCTCGTTATAAGCTAAACGATCGCGCCAAACCAAACTATCCGGAGTTGCTTTTTTAACAACATCAGGGAAGTTAGCTGCGAATACCCTAGAAGTCCAGTGTAAGTACTCAAGATAATCGAGGTTACGTACCTCTGTTTGATCCATATAGAATGAAGAAACAGTTACTCTATGAGGAATTGCGTTCCAGTCATAAGTAACATCTTGTTCAGCTCTACCCATAGTGAAAGTACCACCTTCAACCAAAATTAATCCTGGTCCGGTTTCTTGTTCTTCGTATGGTCCAACTTCAAATCCTCCGTTTCTAGGCTCATTGTATTCCCAAGCTGTAACAGGAGATCTCTCTTTGCTACATGATGCAAGGGCAGCGAGAGCTACTAGTGCGATAAATTTGCTTGATACTTTTTTCATCTTGTTTGTTTTAGTTTGTATAATATGCGTATTCGTAATAAAACTATGTTTTAGATATAAAATTGTGTGAATGAATGTTTTTTAGAATGAAGGACAACTAACTGTTCTGAATTTTTTCTTTTTAGGTTTACATTCAAATTGTATTGAAAAAGAAATTTCATGAGAACCTGCAGTTGCATTTGTAAGCTTTGATACGGTTACGTCATAGCTGTATCCCACTTTGAAAAAATGTTGTTGAAATCCAATTAAAGCAATAAATGAATCTTGGTTACGATACCAAAGGCCGCCTACAACGGAACCTTTTACCACATAAATTCCCAAGTTTAATTGTTGAAAATCTTGTTGTTTTTGGTACAATACGTTTGGCGAGATATAAGTTTCACTTCCTTTGTCTCCAATAGGAAGAACCGCTCCAGCATGACCGGTAATCTTCATTGGTAATTTACTTGGGCCAATTAATCCTTCATCGGGCTGTGTTAAATGGTGAAACGCTGCACCAAAGAAATAACGTTTGCTGTATCCCAATAATCCTACTGATAAATCTACGTTGGATTTTTTTGAAACTCCGGGAACTTCATTTGTATTGTAAACGAATCCTCTTCGTTCGTCAATCATATCCCCAAAAGTTAGTTTACTCCAGTCGATACTTTTTTGAAAGTACGTTGCTTGAAAACCAAATTTCATGGAAAATTCACGATTGATATTCAATTGGTAAGAATACATTCCAGAAACGTTAGTAGTAGTTAATGTTCCTTGTCCCGCTTTGTCATTTGTAACTAAAAGACCTATTCCACCGCCTATTTTATCCACATGTTGGTCATAAGATGCAGAATACGTTATATAAGTACCGGAAATATTTGGCCACTGATTACGATAGTTTAAGTTAATTCTTGGACATCTTGCAGTACCGGCAAATGCAGGATTAAGATAAAGAGGATTTGCGTAGAATTGAGTAAATTCGGGGTCTTGAGCAAATAATTTTTCGCTAGAGCCAAAAGAAAATACGACTAATAAAATTAAAACGATACGTTTTAACATAATATCTGTTTTTAATGGGACACAATTATACACAAATATTTCTGAAAATGTTTCATTTGGTGGGTATTATTTTTATTTTAAGGGCAATAAGCCACAAAAAAAATCGTTATCCAAAAGAATTTTCCAGAACTTTGTTTATACAAATTTATACAAAAAAAGGAATATTGCCAATAATAAATGCTCATTTTTCACTAAATTTGAAATCTAAATTACCGAATCCTATGCGTACTACTTTTGCTTTGTGTTTTATAGTGCTTATTAATGGTGTTGTTTTGGGGCAAACAAAAGTTGTTTCAAAACAAACTCCTGCTCAGTACACTATTTCCTGGCAGCAGCCTGGTTTTATTAAACCTACTGAAGATATAACGCAGAAATTTTTAAGTTTTTCGGGTGCAAAGTATGTGTTTGAGGACGCTTTTTTACCACAATATTCTCAAAAAGTAAGTTTAAATGCAAACGAGATTAGCTTTTCTGCAACCATTGTTAATCCTAATTTTGAGCCATTATCAGATGCCGAAGTTGCCATTATCAAGAATCCCGCACTCATTTTATCCGAAATCAAAGTAAACTCTTCCATCTCTATTGCAAAAAAACAAAAATATGGAGTGGTTTCATTTATCCCCCTCCGTAAAAATGTGAGTACAGGGAAGTTTGAAAAATTAGTTGCTTTCGATCTTTCCATCAGCCCTACTTCATCTAATGTTAAAAATGCTTCCCGTGCAGTACATATATATGCTGCTAATTCAGTGCTTCAAACGGGAGATTGGTATAAAATTGCTCTTACCAAAGACGGTATTTATAAACTTTCTTACTCCTTTTTTCAAAGTTTAGGAATTGATATTGCTACTTTAAATCCGCAAAACATTAGGATTTATGGAAATGGTGGAGGAATGTTATCCGAGTTAAATTCAGCTCCTCGCAAAGACGATTTAGTTGAAAATGCAATATCTTTTAAGGACATAAACAGTAACGGTATTTTTGATGCTAGCGATTATGTTTTATTTTATGGAAAAGGGCCACAAGATTGGTCATACAATTCTTTAAACTGCCCTAAATTTTCGCATAAACTAAATTTATATTCCGATTCGGCTTATTATTTTGTGAATGTAGATTTGGGTGTTGGTAAACGAATTCAAAATCAAGCATCCTCTGTGTTTCCGGCCACAAATATTGTCAATACGTTTGATGATTACGGGTTTCATGAAAATGACAATGTGAATTTTATTAAATCGGGGAGACAATGGTTTGGGGAATTGTTTGACAATATTGCAACCTATAATTTTGCTTTTAATTTCCCCAATATAGATATGACCGCTCCTACAACAGTTGGAGCGAGTATAGCATCCCGCGACTTATCCTCTTCAGCATCCTATACTGTTGTGAGCCAAACGGGAAGCACAACACTTTCCATTGCTGCTACTCCCGGTGATGAATACAACGATTATGCACCAGTAGGCATCGGTTGTTATTCTTTTAATCCCAATAATCCATCTGTTATAGTTACAGTAACTAAATTAAGTGCTAGTGCAATGGGTTGGCTAAACTATATTGAAGTAAATGCCAGACGACAATTGACAATGGCCGGAGACCAAATGGCTTTTAGGGATATACAGTCAGTTGGACTAGGAAATATTGCTCAATATACAGTTGCAAGCTCAAATCCAATTCAAATTTGGGATATTACGGAGCCAACAAATGCGTTTCTTCAAAATACTA
>JAYVZC010000150.1:0-10974 GCA_043783695.1 Bacteroidota bacterium | reverse complement strand
AGCTGTAAAATATAAGGAAGTGGCATGCAAACAATATGCTGCAGCTATATCTTTCTGTCTATCCCAAAACAATTCAAGAATATACACAGAGGTATTTTCATCTATTTTATTACTGATGTTAGTTAAGATTTTAACAATTTGCTCTTCAGAAAAGCAGTCTAAAAATTGGCTCATCCAAACAGTATCAGCATCTTTTGGTAATTCAAGGTTATCACTTAATACATCTCCCGCTATTCCAGATATTCTATCATGCAAATCCAATTTGTTTATATTTTCTTTTGCTTTATTCCATTGGCCAGGAAGATCTATGATTGTCATTTTAACGTTTTTGTCAAATTTGCAACACTCAACACTCCACTTGCCTGTATTTCCCCCAATATCAACAATGTGTTTAGGGTTATCTTTAAATACAATTTTCAGAGCAGCCGGAAATGCTCCGTCAGAAAAATAATGATCGAAATCAAACCAACTTGTCTTGATTGGCTCTGGAAGTAAAGATAATCCTGGGTAAATTGTTTCGTAGAAATCAATACCAATTTCTTTTAGTCCAACAGGCTTCTGATGCTTAATAGATTCATCTAGGTGATATAAAGCTTTATAACAAACATCATGAGTAAAGTTTAAATTAACCCGAGTAGCCTCATCGTTTAATAAAAAATACCCCATTTTTGTTATTGTGTATTTGCCCTCTTCTTTTAGATATACTAAACCAATAGTTAACCCTGCCTCTAACAAAGTATTAACGCCATAGTATGGCAACTTTAAGTTCTTTGCAACCTCTTCAGAACTAATTCCTTGTTTCTTTTTTTGATATATTTCTTTTAGAATTCCGGTTGATCTTATTACTCGCGCTGCTTGAAACATCATAGGATAAAAAGTCAGTTTTTGAATTTCTGATTTAGATTGAAAAGAATCTAAGTTATCTTTAAAATATTCTTGCAACATGATTATATAATTAAGGCTATTAATTTTGACGTTGTTATTTACTTTTAACTAGGGTTTATAGTGTTATCATTTTGCAGGTATTTCAGCTTCGCTAATATCAATGTTGTAAAAAATTGCTACCTGTAAATATTGTTTTGTAGTAATATTTACTGTTTGAGCAAGGTATCCAATTTGAATATTTGCATTTGGCAAAAACTGGTATCCTATTGCCCCGTATAATCTGTTTCTATCGTATGGTGTAGAAGTAAGATTGATAAATATTTCATCATAAAAACTTAGAAACAAAGTATTTTTTTTTATTTCTTTTTTATTGAGAGGGATAGTAATCCGAAGCAAATATCTTATCCTGTCAATGTAGCGGTTGTTGCTATTTGACTGTATCCATCGTTGTTCAAGGCGATAGCGGTGTTCAAACATACCCCTCCCTAAATTGTTACGTGTAAGAAACTGTTGCCAAATACGATTTTCGGAAACCTGAACTCCTGACATTTGTTCTTTATCAAAAGCATAATTTGTAACATAAGCATATCCAACACTAGTAAAAGCAGAATTATTTATGTGATAATTAATGCCTCCACGCAAAAGCATTTGCTCGGTGTTTGGAGCAATTTCAAAACTGCGATATTGTACCTCTGTGTGTATGCTCCATTTATCATGCAGACGTGTTTGGTTAAAACACATCAACCAGTTACCAATTACGCCTGGTGTCGACTGTCCAAACGATGAAAAATTCATCAAAAATAAAAAAACGCAAAGTGCATTAGTTAATTTATACAAACGTTTATTCATTTACCCATTAGGAATTTAAAATCATAGTTTCAGCATAAAATTCTACCTCTCCTGTTGTAATATTATGTGTTCCACCTACAATTCCTATTTCACCTTTCTTAATCATTTCTTTTAAAATCGGGCTACGTTCCATAATGGCTTTAACAGTTCGTTTTACATTAATAGAAGCTACTTTTTCTACAAATTCAGAATTGCTGGAATTACGATTGTCGATTGTCGTCTTTTCGTCATCAACGGCAGGTCTTATTTTGGTTAACAATGCGGTCAGGTTACCCATTTCTACATGGTCGCAAGCGCCTTTTACTGCACCGCATTTTGTATGTCCCAACACAACAATGATTTTTGACCCTGCTACCTTACAGCCAAACTCCATACTGCCTAAAATATCTTCGTTAATGATGTTTCCTGCAATACGAACACTAAATACATCACCTAATCCTTGATCAAAAATTAATTCGGCAGAAGTTCTGCTGTCAATGCAGCTAAGAATTACCGCAAAAGGGTGTTGCCCGTCAGATGTTTCATTTGCCTGTTGTAAAAGATTTCGGTTTACCTTAAGATTATTTACAAATCTTTTGTTGCCCTCTTTTAATAAATCTAATGCCATAGAAGGAGTAATGGCTGTTTGCATTTCTTTAGTTAATGTTTTCATTTTTTTAGTGTTAAGTGATTAAACGGGTTCTATAAAATTGATTTTCTCAACGGTGATGTTTTTTGTTTTGGCATTGCTCTCGTAATTAATTATCAGCTCTATTACGTCATAATTAATTGATTTTGATTTTGAGCAGTCAATAATAACTTTTGAGTTTTTAGGTATCGCATCCAAGGTTTGAATGACACTTGCTTTATTAAAAAATGAAACCTCTTCAGCTAAAACAAGATGATGCACTTCCTGTCCCTTTTCATTTGTTGTAATGTCTTTCATGTGATGTGAATTACGATAACTATGACGTAAGGTATAGAAGATACCAAAAAAAACGCCTATTGTAATTCCCTTTAGTAAGTCGGTGGCTAAAATAGCCACAACCGTAGCTACGAATGGCATAAACTGCTCCCAGCCTAATTTATACATTTGTTTAAACAAAGCAGGTTTAGCTAATTTATATCCTACCATAAATAGAATGGCTGCTAAACTTGCCAATGGTATCATATTTAAAACACTTGCAATTGTAAGAGCACTTATCAGTAAAAAAAGTCCGTGCATAATTGCCGACATTTTTGTTTTTCCACCAAATGCTATGTTAGCTGAGCTACGAACAATAACTTGCGTAATAGGCAAACCGCCAATTAAACCGGAAATTACATTACCCAAACCCTGTGCTTTTAATTCTCTGTTTGTTGGTGTAATTCTTTTGTCGGGGTCAAGCTTATCAGTTGCTTCTACACAAAGAAGGGTTTCCAAACTTGCAACAATTGCAATTACAATTGCAATTTTCCAAACCTCAAAATTTGTTATTGCTGAAAAATCAGGTAAAGTAAACTGGCTGAAAAAACCTATAATTGAGCTTGGTACGGGTATGGCTACTACTTGTTTTTCATTTAAAGTAAAATCAAGTATTCCGTTTTGATATAAATTAAACATTACAATTCCCAAAACAACTACTACAAGCGGACCGTTTATCATACCAAATATTTTATGTTTTTTGGTTAATACGGTGTCCCACAGAATCAGTATGGCTAATGAAATGGTTGCAATTAATAATGCTCCGGGTGTTACAAAATCAAATGCTTTAAAAATTTCAGAAAATGTATTTTCTCCATCTGCTTGAAAAAAGGCATCATCCCCAACAGCGTCTTTGTCCCATCCCAATGCGTGAGGTATTTGTTTTAAAATAATTAACAAACCTATACCTGTAAGCATTCCTTTAATAACAGAAGAAGGAAAAAAGAAGGCAATAAAACCGGCTTTGGCATATCCCAAAATGAGTTGAATAATTCCTGCCAGGACAACAGCCATTAAAAATGCTTCCCAAGAACCACCAAGTGAGGCAATAGAGGTTAAAACAATCACAGCTAATCCTGCTGCGGGACCACTTACTCCTAAAGGGGAACCACTTGCAACGCCTACAACTATACCACCTACAATTCCGGCAATAATTCCGGCAAACAATGGGGCACCTGAAGCAAGAGCTATGCCCAAACACAAGGGAACTGCGACAAAGAATACAACTATGCTAGCCGGCAAATCATTTTTAAAATCTTTAAAGAGATGTTTCATAAGGATGAGATAATTAATTTTGACAAAGATAGTAATATTATTTTACTAAATAGTATTACTATTATTAAAAATATATTTACATTTGTGATAAATTAACAAAACAATGGAGCTATCAATTAAAATAAAAATGAATGAAAAACTGTTTCTACGTAATCCAGAAGAAACAGAATTGGGAAGGAACATTATAGAGCACAGCATTATACTTATTCATAAAATTGGGTTTGAAGCATTTACATTTAAAAAACTAGCAAAAGAAATTTCGACCACCGAAGCTGGCATTTATCGCTACTTTGAGAACAAACATCGTTTATTGCTATATATTGTAGACTGGTATTGGAGTTGGCAAGAATATCGATTAACTTTTCAAACTAACAACATAAAAAATCCAGAAACAAAATTAAAGAAAGCAATTAAACTTCTTGCTACTCAAGTAGAAGATGATTTAAATACAATTTATATTAACGAAAAATTGCTTTTTGAAATTGTTATGCTAGAAGGAGCAAAATCATATCTAACGCGCCATGTAACTGAAGATAACAAACACAAATTGTTTAAACCTTACAAAGATTTATGCGCACGTATTGCCGAAATAATTTTAGAGTGCAATCCAAAATATAAATACTCTAGGTCTTTATCAAGTACAATAATTGAAATGGCACATTCCCAAAATTTTTATGCCAAATATCTTCCCTCCTTAACTGATTTTGGAAACCCTAAAGAAGAATCAAAAATTGTTTCCTTCTTAGAACAAGTTGTCTTTTCTAGTATAAAATTATAATTCGAAATCACATAAAACTACAACGCTCTATTTTTCATAAAAATCGACTACACCTGTTTCAACATCATACATGCCACCTAGCAGAGCTATTTCGCCTGCTTGAATCATTTCATTTAAAATGGGACTTCGCTCGGAAATAGAAACAAGAGTTCTATATACATTAATGGAGGAAACCCTTTCAACAAACTCTTCATTTTGAGAATTGCGATTACGCTTTATAGTCATTTCACTATCAACTGCAGGTTTAATTTTAGTTAATAGCATTGTTAAGTTCCCCATTTCAACATGATCGCATGCTCCTTTAATTGCACCACATTTGGAATGTCCTAAAACTACAACAGCCTTTGCCCCAGCAACTTTACACGCAAACTCCATACTTCCAAGTATGTCTTCATTCAAAATGTTTCCTGCAATACGAATACTAAAAATATCGCCCAACCCTTGATCAAAGATTAATTCTGCAGATGTTCGAGAATCGATACAACTAAGAATAACTGCAAAAGGATGTTGCCCATCGGATGTTTCATTTACTTGCTGAAGTAGATTTCGATTTACTTTCAAATTATTTACAAATCGTTCGTTTCCCGATTTCAGAATTTCAATTGCTCGCTTTGGAGTAATTGAAGTTTGTATTTCTTTAGTTAGTGTTTTCATTATTAATCAAATTTTTCAGTATTGTTTTTATTTCCTTTTATATAATTAAAAGCTCTAGAAATATGGTCTGCTTCATCAAGCTTTTTTATAATGCTATTTTTACTCATTAAATTTAAAATAATATAAATTCCTATTGCACTCAATACAGCAGTAAGAAAACCAAAAAACGGAAGCATCAATGCGGTATAAATCATTAATATAAGATGAGCATTGCTTTTCATTGCAAATATTTCTTTTAGCTCTTCCATTTTAACCATGTTTGTTGCAACGTATAGTAAAATTCCACCTATACAAGCCATAGGTACATTCTCCAAATAAGTTGCAAGAAAGGCTGCCATCAATAATTTAAAAGTAAATTTTGCTATTCCTGCCAAAGGAGACATTGCTCCAAGTTTAATACTAACTGCTGTTCTTGCTAATGCACCAGTATGAGGAAAGCCATTTAACATTGGAGTAAAAATATTTACAATCCCTTGTCCCCAAAATTCTTTATTCGGATTAAATGGAATTCCCTTATTATTTGCTAGTCTATCTGCCATTCTTGAACAAAGCAAACTTTCTACTGCCGCAACAAAATAAATTGCAACTGCATAATAAATTAAATCAAAGATTACTTGTGATGTCCAGGATGCTGGAAGAATTGGCAATGTGAAAACAAAAAAATCTGTTGGAATAGAACCGAATTTATCTTTTATTAATACCAACCCAGTATCAGACCAAAAGGTTTGTGCAGCTAGTAAGCCTATAGCCAAAGCTAGTAATGGTCCTGGCAAAAATGGAGAAACTTTTTTTGCCATACGACAAATAACAAAAGTTGCAATTGCTATTATTGTAGCATAAATATTAAATTCGTGAGAAAAGTCAATAATATTTTTTAATTGTTCGTCAAGAGCGTATCCAATTTTACTTTCATAACCCAAAACTTCTCCCATTTGAGAAAACGCAATTACTACTGCTATTCCAGCAGTAAAACCAACTACAATGGAATTTGGAACTTTTGCTATTATTCTACCGAATTTTGCAACGCCACTTATCATTAGCATTATTCCTGCAACAATTGAGGCTAAGACTAAAAACCCATGACTATATGTAGCCATTAAGCCTCCAATAATTGGAATATACGCGGCTGTTGGTCCATATACTTGATATTTTGAACCACCAAAAAGTGCCCCAAGTAGTCCAGCAACTGCTCCACCAACAATTCCTTGTTCTGGTCGCAAACCAGAGGCCATTGCAAAACCCATAGCCATAGGAATAGCCACCATAGCAACAATCAAACCTGCAGTAAGATCCTTAATAATATTTCCAGTAATATTTCCTTTTTTCAGGTCTTCATATCTACCATCAAAAGGATTCATAAAATAGGCAAGTCTACCTAATATAGTTTCTTCATTATATTTCATAAATAATATTTAA
The DNA here is from genome assembly GCA_043783695.1 of Bacteroidota bacterium. Lineage (GTDB taxonomy): Bacteria > Bacteroidota > Bacteroidia > 2-12-FULL-35-15 > 2-12-FULL-35-15 > 2-12-FULL-35-15. The sequence goes on along the minus strand of JAYVZC010000150.1, from coordinate 4,174 downwards.
AATCTCTAATTAGTTTAGAAATTGTTTGGAAAAAATGTTTGGAAAAAATAACGCAAAGAGGCGTTAGCCCACAAAGGACTAAAGAAATAAAAACGTTATTTTTGAAATTAAAGCATTTAGCAAAAATGCCCAGTGTAATAACTAAATATGCTCGGGTGGCATATATATAGATTTGCTATAATCAGAAGTGGCATATAAAAGATTGCGGCACATTATAACAGAAAGCTCATAAGGTGTAATTAATGTATGAATTTTATGAAAAAATAAATATTCTGAAAAGTCTTTTATTTCATCTTTCTCATTTTTTTCACCCGATTTTTCTGATTCGGAGTCTTCTTTTTCACAATCATACTCTTGAACAAGAGTAATAGAAGATTTATCAAATGATTGAATGCAATAACTGATTGTTTTGTAGTTAAAAGCGTACAAAATCAATATTAGAAGGCTATATGAGATTATTTTTTTCAACTACCGTTATTTCGATTTGTGCAAAGATGCAAATAAATATGTTGATTCTTTATTATATAATTGAATTTTAATATTTTTTAACAAACAGTATAAATCAAATTCTACCTCTAAAGTTCATATCTAAAAATTGGTTCTAAATCACTAATCTCATCCACCATCACTTTTAAATCTTTTATTAATCCATCATCAAATCCATAAACCCAACCATGTACTTGTAACTCTCTACGTTGCCAGGCTTGTTGTACAATTTTTGTTTTCGCTAAATTATGCACTTGCTCTACAACATTTAATTCAACCAAACGGTTTTCTCTTTCCTGAATATTTTTTATCGCATCTAATTCTTTTGAATGTTTTTCATAAACCTCTTTAATATTGCGTAGCCAATTGTTTGCAAACCCATTGTCTTTATTTGACATTGCCAAAATCACGCCACCACACCCATAATGTCCGCAAACAATCACATGCTTCACGTGCAATACTTCAACGGCATAATACAAAACACTTAACAAATTCATATCCGTGTGTACAACTACATTGGCAATATTTCGATGAACAAATATTTCTCCCGATTTAGTTCCCGTTATTTCATTTGCCGGTACGCGACTATCAGAACATCCTATCCATAAATATTCCGGATTTTGCCCCTTCGACAAATCTTTAAAATAATTAGGGTTTTGTTTCAATTTTTCTGATGCCCATTTTTGGTTGCCATATAAAAGCTTTTCATAGCTTTTAATCATTTCTGCTTTTTCCATTGAGTTATCTGTTTTTACAAATTTAACAAAATAATACAGTATGATTTCCTAAAGTAAACATAATCTTAAATTAATGTAAAACAAGTACAGCAAAAGTAATTTAGCGGTATTATGAATAAAGATATTATAAAAACTAATTTTAAAATATTAGTTATAGATACAGATGAAGAAATACTTTCGGCAACTGAAACAGCTTTAAAACAAGAAGGGTTTTCGGTTATTACGTCAAATAATTCACGTGAAGCAATAAAAATAGCAATTGAAGAGCTTCCGCATTTGGTGCTCTTAGATTTATTAATGCCTGAATTAGATGGAATAGATATTTGTATTGAGTTACGAAATAACCCTGAATTAGAAAACGCTCTAATTGTTTTTCATACTGAAAGAAATGAAGATTACTCTCAAATAGCCGCATTTAATGCCGGTGCAGATGATTATATTATTAAACCGGTAAAGATAAGAGTTTTGACAAGCCGATTAAAAGCACTACTCAAAAGACATTCGGGTCATCCTGTTGAAATTGATACAACAAAACTAACAGGGTTAAAAATTGACCGCGAGCGTTATCTAATTTTTTTAGAAGGCAAGGAAATTGTATTGCCTAGAAAAGAGTTTGAATTACTTTCTCTTCTTTCTTCATCACCTAGAAAAGTATTCACACGAAAAGAAATCTCACAATTGATATGGGGTTACGAAATTTATGCAAAAAACAGAACCATAGATGTTCACATTAGAAAACTTAGAGAAAAACTTGGTGATAAATACATTAAAACAATAAAAGGAGTAGGATATAGCCTAGAAGTATGATTTAAATTAAAAAATATTAGCCCGAATAATGGGAGCAAATTTTTATTAGTTATAAAGTACTATATGTTTTTTCACTGGTAAGTTTTCCACTTTCATCCCACATCAACCATTTCCCTGTTTTTTCACCCAAAGCATAATTCATTTCGTAACGCGTTACACCTTTTGTATCCCACACCAACCACAGTCCGTCCTTTTTGCCCGATACATAAAAAGCTTGAGCAATTTTATTTCCAAGTTCATCCCAACGCAACCATTCTCCATTTTTTTCATTACTTGCAAATGAACCTGTTTCCATTATATTTCCATTCTCATAATAGTATATTACCTTACCATTCACTTTTCCTTCCGAAACATCAAAGGTTGACTTTTTATTTCCAGATTCAAAAACAGTTGTATAAAATCCAGAATATAAATTTCCCAAACTAGTGTAATATAAACCGTCTTTCAAAATTATATTTTGAGCCGATACTCCATAAGCTAAACTAAGGCTGATGATGAGTAATAGAATAATTTTTTTCATGGCGTTAAAAGTTTTAGGTTGTTACTAATTCTGTTACGCAAAGTAAAGAATAAAAGTTTTAATGTTTTACTTACTACCCAATAAATATTTTTTAATGTTAAGTTAATGTAAAATTAACACAGTATATTGGTAAAGTTGAGCTTGTTTTAAGCAAAAAAAGCCATTCCGATTAATCGGAGTGGCTTTTTGAAAAACTCAACTCTACTTATTTTGATTCTAACTCAACAACAATTTGTTCGTAGGAAAATGGATCAATGTTAAGTTTACTACCGTTATAGGAAATAGAAGTCACAACTACTTCTGTTTTTGTTGTAAAAATAGTTGCAGAAAAATTTCCATTAAAATCGGAATAAACAATTTTATCTGCTATTTTTACTTGTGCTCCGGCAATTTCTTCCCCGGTCACTTTATCAACAACCTTCCCCGAAACCAACTTTGTGCTTACTTTTTCCTTATCATTATTGATAGAACCGGCAAATGCCAAACTCGTGATTAAGCTAATTAAAATTATGAAGATGCTTTTTTTCATTTCCGATTTATTGCTGAGCAAATGTACATCGCTGAGGGACAAGTAGCAGTAATCAAAATTTTAAGAGTATATGATGATTGTGTTACGAATGTAAATTTTACATTAATACAAAATCTAAATAGCACAGCTTAATTTACACTCCTAAATCAAATCATTCCTTCATCTGCAAAACTATAAAATTCATTTTCTGTAATTATCAAATGATCTAATAAAGGAATATCCATTAGTTTTCCGGCTTCTTTAATATTTTTTGTAATGCGAACATCTGCTTCACTTGGCTTTAAATTACCTGAAGGATGATTGTGACAAATAATAATTGAGCAGGCATAATTTTCGACAGCGACTTTAAAAATAATTTTTGTATCCACCACTGTTCCCGATACACCTCCACGCGAAATCAATTCTTTTTTAATAACTAAGTTCGCACGATTTAAGATCAGTAGCCAAAATTCTTCATGTGGCAGATCCACTAAAATTGGATGCATAATATCGTATACGTCTTTGCTAACGGTAATTTTATATCGCTTAACAATTTCTGATTCTTTTCTTCTTCTTCCCAACTCCATCGCTGCCATCACACTAATTGCTTTAGCCTCACCAATTCCTTTAAACTTGATTAGCTCATTGATATTTAGCTTCCCTAAGTCGTTTAAATTATTTCCAACGCTGGCTAAAATTCTTTTAGAAAGTTCTACTGCCGTTTCATCTCTGCTTCCCGAACCAATCAAAATAGCAATTAATTCTGCCTCTGTAAGTACATGTCTTCCTTTTCCCATCAACTTCTCTCTAGGACGATCTTCCTCTGCCCAAAATTTTATTCCTAATCTGTTTTCCTTCATAAATTATTTTGAAAATTTTGACATAAAAAAAAGGCTACGCTAATTGCGGAGCCTCAATTTTTTTGTATTAACGAAAAATATTTTTGCGATATTATTTTTTTAGCGCATTCACCTTTTTAGTCAACTTTGACTTTAAGTTAGCTGCTTTATTCTTGTGAATAACGTTTTTCTTAGCTAATTTATCTACCATAGCAACAACTTTAGGAAGTTTTTCAGATGCCGATTTTTTGCTTTCGTCAGCTCTTAATTCTTTCAC
>JAYVZC010000149.1:0-24431 GCA_043783695.1 Bacteroidota bacterium | reverse complement strand
AAAAAAATTTGTGTTAATTATCTTATCTTTGTTTCTTTTTTTACTTGAGAGTTTCATAATCTAGTGGTTTTGATGAATTGCTAGTTTATTGAAACTCTCATTTACTTTTTTAGATATAACGCTTTTTATTGAAAATCAGCTATTTACATCATTGAACTAACGACTATGCCCTTAATCCTCTCACCAAAGGAGAGGGGACAATACTTTAAAGTGCTACCTAAAAAAAAGGATTAATCAATAAAATATTTTATATTTGTTTAGAACATCTGGTATATTAGGACTGCAATACAAAACTCTAAAAATCAACAACTCAAAAATTCTAAAATTGGCCATTGCCTTATAAAGAAACCGATACCGTTAAATTGTACTACACCATTGGTGAAGTTTCGGAAATGTTTGATGTAAACACTTCCTTGATTCGCTTTTGGGAAAAGGAATTTGATATTATCAAACCCAAGAAGAATAAAAAAGGCAATCGTTTATTTACTCCCGAAGACATTGACAATTTTAAAGTGATTTACAACCTTGTGAAAGAACAAGGCTTGACTTTGGATGGAGCAAAAAAATACCTGAAAGAAAACAGAAAAACTGTAAAACACGAAATGAAGATTGAGAAAAATCAATTTTCAGAAATCGAAAATAAATTGAGAGCCATTAAAAGTAATTTAATGGAGATTAGGGCTTCGTTGTAATACTACTTCTTCCCTACCAGCAAATTATGAAGCGAGCAAACCTTACTTTATTTTTAAGTGCGATTGCATTAATATTTCTCGGATGTGGTAACGACTGCGACTGTAGTTTTTTAGTATCTAATAAATTATCCGACAACTTATTTATAGAGAAATATTGTACATCTCGTGGAGGAGTTTTTGCTAATGATACCTATACTACTTTTATAACTGACTCTGCAACATTTCGGTTTGAGCTTGGAAATGTAGGCGATCACGATCACCTTGATGTTAAATTAGAAGATAAAAAGGTAGTCGTTCAAACTATTGAACCATTCAATACTTCAGTCGTAGATAAAGAGGAAACGTTCTCAATTGATGAACTTAAATCAAAATATGATTATAAAGAACCAAATGAATTAAAATCTCCATTATCTGGAGAAAGATTAATAGAGGAGAATAGCACTTGGCAAGTTTTTAATATTGTAAAATTGGACTCTGCTTTATATTCTGAAACAATACAATATACTTTTAATACTTCCGAAAGAACAAAAAAGCAGAAATTCATAAACGCTATTTACATTACAGACTCACTAACTTTTCGTGTATTTGCATGCAACTATGATATGGATCAATGGACAAATGGGTTAGATCAATATGAGTTGAGTATACAAAACAAAAAACTGAAGATTGTAAAGCATCATACCATCAGTTATTCCAAAGTAATTAAGGAAGTGAAATACGATTTGAGAGAGATAAAGGCAAGCGGCAAATATAAACCTGTTTGTAATTAAGAGCTTAATAATACTTCTTCCCTACCAAATAATTTTTCACGTAATCTTTCACGCCTTCTTCCAGCGTATGAAATGGTTTTGAGTAACCAATGGATTTTAGTTTGCTCATATTCGCTTCAGTAAAATATTGGTATTTATCACGAATATCAATTGGAGTATCTATAAAATCAATTTGTGGTGTTTTATCCACTCCAGCAAAAGTATTTTTCACCAGATCTAAAAAGGTGCGTGCTTTTCCTGAACCAAGGTTGTAAATTCCAGAATCTTTACGGTGATGCAATAAAAAATGACAAACCTCAACAACATCTTTCACATACACAAAATCACGGAGTTGTTCGCCATCTTTAAAATCGGGATTGTGAGAACGGAATAATTTTACGGAGCCTTTTTCCTGAATCTGATTGAAGGCATGCATTATTACAGATGCCATTCTTCCTTTGTGAAATTCATTCGGTCCGTATACATTAAAGAATTTTAAACCCACCCAGAAGTAAGGTTTCTTCTCTTGCTTCAAGGCCCACTTATCAAAATCGTTCTTGGAGTCTCCGTAAGGATTTAAAGGTTTTAATTTAGGAATGTCAGCTTCATTATCGTCATAGCCAAATTCGCCCAAACCATACGTTGCAGCAGAAGACGCATACACTAATGGCAAACCAAATTCTACACAAATATTCCAAATGTCTTTTGTATAATTTACATTCAGCTTATCAAAAATAGCTTTATTGAATTCCGTTGTATCTGTGCGTGCACCAATGTGAAAAATGAATTGCACCAAACGTTGATTTTCTTTCAACCAGTGAATGAATTCATCACGGTGAATTTTTTGAGAATATTTTTTATTCTCCAAATTTTTCATTTTCTCAGCAGAATCAAATTCATCCACAAGAATAAGGTCAACAAAACCTTCTTGGTTAAGTTTACTTACCAAACAACTTCCTATAAAACCTGCTGCGCCTGTTACTATGATCATTATGGTACGAATTTATTTTTTATTCTAAAGAACCTTTTCAACACACCCCTAACCCCTCTCTAGAGGGGAATGGAATAACGTTCATAAGAAAATGTCTTCTTCTGTTTTATCAATTACTCCCAACTCTTCTGCTTTATCGAAAAGTAATTTGACAGCACGTTTTCCTTCTGCTCCTAAATCTACTGAATAATTATTCACATATAAATCAATGTGCTTGTACATTATTTCTTCGCTCATTTCCTGAGCGTTTGCTTTTACAAAGTTAAGACTAGATTTAGGGTTTGCAAATGCATATTCTACACTTTTACGTAAGATTCGGTCGAATTTCTTTTTTAGCTCATTTGGGAAATTTCTTTTGATAACAATTCCTCCTAGTGGAATTGGCCCTTTTGCCAATGTTTCCCAATATTCACCTAGATCAATGATCTTTTTCAAACCTTTTTGTTCATAGGTAAATCTGTTTTCATGAATGATTAATCCAGCATCTACTTTTCCGGACAAAACTGCATCTTCAATTTCTGAAAATACCATTTCCACTTTATTTTTTGCTTCCGGAAAAGCTAATGACAATAAAAAATTAGCTGTGGTGTACTTCCCAGGAATAGCTATTTTTAGCTGGGAGTCAGGAGAACGGAGAGCTGAGAGTTGCTCCGGGTTATTGTTTTTACTGATGAGAAGAGGACCACAATTATTTCCCAAAGCACTTCCTGCATTTAATAGTTGATAGTTTTTTGTAAGGTGTGCGTATGCATGATAACTCAATTTGGTAACATCCAATTCGCCATTAAATGCTTTTTGATTTAATGTTTCTACATCTTCCATCACTACATCAAACGTCAAATCTTCTGTATCTATTTTCCCATGCAACATTGCATCAAAAACAAAACAGTCGTTAGGGCAAGGACTGAAACCTAGTGATATAGTTGTTGGTTGTTGGTTGTTGGTTGTTGGTTTACTCATTACTTTATTTATAGTCACTTCGAGCGGAGTCGAGAAGCGAGAATCACTATTTAGCAATCGCTTCTAAAATCTCAAGCACTTGCTTATTCAAATTTTCAATCGCTAAAGAAATATCCCAAGTGTCGCGATTTCTTTTTTCTACATAATTAGAAACAGCTCTGATTTGAACGTATGGAATATTTTCATTTTCGCAAGCAAACATAAAAGCTGCACCTTCCATACTTTCGACATAAGGATGAAATTTTTCATGCACTTTTTTAATACTGATCTCATTTCCATGAGTTGTATTTACTGTTATTCCGGTTACTTTGGTAAGCCCTTCAATGATTGGATGCAAAGCACCACTCTTGTTTACAATTTTGGAAACGCCTGGCAACTTTAATTCGTCTAACGATAAAAATTTATCTCCGTCTTCAGCACCCAACTCCGAAAAAGTATCTTCATAAATATTAACCACAGCACCCAATTCCAAGTTGCGATTAAAACTTCCGCAAATGCCGACATTAAATGTAGCATCATAAGTTTCATCCAGTACTTTTCCTGTATGATATGCCGTTGCTACCATTCCAACTCCAGTTATCAAAAAATGAATCTCTAGATTTTTGAATTTACAAGAAAGCAATCGACCATCAACAGAGTTTGTTGATTCCATTTTAGATAATAAGGGATCAATCTCAAATTTGGTTGCAGAAACAATTAAAATTTTCATCAGAGCAAAGATAACATCTTCTAAACAAAAAATACCTTGAAGTGTTTAATCTCAATAGCATGTCGGTTTTGATGCATATATTCGGCAGATACCGTATATTTGCATCCTATTTTAAAGACTATGATTTATATAACAAGAAGAGAGCATTTTAACGCTGCACATAAGTTGCACAATCCTAATTGGACAGAAGAACAAAACACTGAAGTTTTTGGAAAATGTGCAAATCCCAATTGGCATGGTCATAATTACAATTTGTATGTTACAGTTAAAGGAAAAGTAAATCCGGATACGGGTTATTCCGTTAATTTAAAAGATTTAAGTTTAATTATCAGAACACATATTACTGATAAATTGGACCATAAAAATTTGAATTTAGATGTTCCTTTTATGAAAGGCTTAATGCCATCTACAGAAAATGTAGCCATTGCAATTTGGAAAGAATTATTGCTACATGTAAATGCTTTGGATTGTAAATTACATTGCATAAAGTTGTATGAAACAGAAAATAATTATGTAGAATATTTCGGAGAAGAATAAATACAGATAACGAATTGTTACGAATATTACGAATCTGTGTTTGCTAAAAATAAATAATAGTCACGGAGTATGTCCCCCTTTGAAGGGGGCAGGGGGATGAACTAATGAACCAATTAACCAATGAACTAAAATGGGACACGATGAATTTGATGATGTAGAAGGCTACAAAAAAATTGACAGATATAATGTAAAATCTGTTGAGAGTATTGCAGCACAATACAAAAATATATTGTTGGATATGGGCGAAAACCCAGAGCGTGAAGGTCTTTTGAAAACACCGGAACGTGTTGCTAAAGCGATGCAATTTTTAACTCATGGTTACGATTTAAATCCGGAAGAAATTCTAAAATCGGCTATGTTTAAAGAGGATTATAGCCAAATGGTGATTGTAAAAGACATAGAAGTTTATTCCATGTGTGAACATCACATGCTTCCATTCTTTGGAAAAGCACACGTAGCTTACATTCCAAATGGTTGTGTAGTAGGATTGAGTAAAATTCCGCGTGTAGTAGATGCCTATGCTCGCAGATTGCAAGTTCAGGAACGTCTAACAAATGAAATTCGTGATTGTATTCAAAATACGTTGAATCCTATTGGAGTTGCTGTTGTTATTGAATGCTCGCACTTGTGTATGCAAATGCGTGGAATCCAAAAACAAAATTCAGTAACAACTACATCAGCATTTACCGGAGAATTCCTGAAGGACACTACTCGCAAGGAATTTATTAGCTTAATTGGGGCAAAATTGCATTAAAATGACAAATTTTGTTAAGCACTCTAACATTTTTGCATAACAGCTGAATCGGTATTATCTTTGTGCAAGTATTAATTACAAAAAATAAAAAATTATGGAAACCAACAATTTTAATTACGTACAAACAGAACAAGAAACTTCAGCGATATCAAGAACATTTATGGCAAGTGTTTTTTCTTGGATGTTTGCTGCTTTAGCAATTACATCAGTGGTAGCATATTATTTTGCACATGATTCTACACTCTTTTCTACACTTGTAAATGTTACCTTAGGCAAATTAACAACATTAGGTTATGTTGTAATGTTTGCCCCATTAGCTTTCATTTTAGTTATTTCATTTGGCTTCAATCGTTTATCATATCCAATATTGCTTTTATTATTCCTTTTATTTTCTGGAGTTATGGGAATGAGTTTAAGTTTCATTTTTCAACAATACACTTCCGGATCAATTTATGGAACTTTTGCTGCAGCATCTGGAATGTTTGGACTTATGGCAGTTGTAGGATATACAACCAAAACCGACCTAACAAAATTTGGCTCAATAATGATGATGGGATTAGTTGGAATTATCATTGCAAGTGTCATTAACTGGTTTTTGCAAAGTGATAGCATGAGCTACATCATTAGCTTTATTGGAGTATTAGTATTTACGGGTTTAACCGCTTATGACGTTCAAAAATTAAAAAGAATTGGTGCAGGAGTCGAATACGGAACCGAAGTAGCAAGTAAGTTGGTCATAATGGGAGCCTTGAACCTGTATATGGATTTCCTTAACTTATTCCTTTTCCTTTTACGCATTTTTGGCGATAGAAAATAATCACAGCCCGAATTTCTCGAGGTAAATAAAAAAAAGAGTCGTGCAAAAAAATGTACGACTCTTTTTATTTTACTAAAACTCAGATTTGTATTTTGTAGAACTACCCTTTTGCAATTTTTCCGGTTAAAATATCTGCATCAACCAAAATTCTTCCGCAATGCTCACATACAATAACTTTTTTATGCATTTTGATATCTAAATGACGTTGAGGTGGGATTTTATTAAAACATCCACCACAAGCATCACGCTCAACAGTTACAACACCTAATCCGTTCATTACATTTGAACGCAAACGGTGATATGCATTCAATAATCTTTCTTCAATAATTCCCTCAGAAATTTTAGATTTTTTAAGCAATGCTGATTCTTCTTTTTCTGTTTCAGCAACTATTTCATCTAATTCTTTCTTTTTGATTTTTAAATCTTTTTGTCTGTCTTTAAAATCTTCTTCAGAAGCATCAATCACTTCTTTTTTAGAAAGGATATTTGCTTTGTATTCTTTAATACGTTTTTCAGCCAATTGAATTTCTAAATTTTGAAATTCAATTTCTTTAGTGATAGCATCGTACTCACGGTTGTTACGCACTTTACCTTGTTGTGTTTCGTATTTTTTAATTAAAGCTTGTGCATCTTTAATAACATTTTTCTTTTCAGTGATAGAATCATCTAATGTTTTTAATTCTTCAGTAAGGTTAGTGATACGGGTTTCTAAACCGGCAACTAAATCTTCCAAATCTCTAACTTCCAAAGGCAATTCACCTCTTACAGTTCTAATTTTATCAATCTTTGAATCTACTTGTTGTAATTCAAATAGGGCTTTTAACTTTTCCTCTACAGAGATTTCGTCAGTCTTCGTTTTTGCCATTTTATAAATAGTTTATCGGATTTGTATTGATTTTTGATAAATGGAGTGCAAATGTAGTAAATTTTCTAGTTAAAATCTCATAAAATAATTCCATCGTGTATTGCTCACTTTCATAATGACCAATATCAGCAATAATTAGCTGATTTTCAGCATCAAAGAACTGATGATATTTGAAATCGGCTGTCACAAACACATCTGCACCAGCATTAATAGCATTTTTAAGCAAAAAGCTACCTGAACCTCCACAAACAGCTACTTTCTTCAATTTTTGCCCTCGCAGTGCGGTATATCTTATTCCATCTGCCTTCATTACTTTTTTCAGATGGTTTAAAAAGGCTTTTTCATCCATTTCAGTCGCTAATTCTCCTATCATTCCTGCTCCTACTTGGTTATTTGAATTGCTTAAAGCAACAATATCATAAGCAACTTCTTCGTATGGATGAGCCAAAAACAAGGCTTTTAGCAATTTCGATTCTATATATGAGGGATAAATCAACTCTATTCTTGTCTCTTTTTCCTGATGCTGCTTACCAATTTCTCCAACATAGGGGGTTGTATTTTTCCCTGCTCTAAAAGTTCCTGTTCCATTTGTATTAAAACTACACTCATCATAATTTCCAATTAATCCACCACCGGCTGCAAACAAAGCTTCTCGTATGGCTGAAGCATTTTCATCGGGACAATAAGTTACCAATTTTTTGATGGTATTATTAAGTGGCGCAAGTATTGCACAATTAACTAAACCAAGCTTTTCAGCGATTTTAGCATTTACTCCGTTATGCACATTGTCCAAATTGGTATGTGCGGCATAAATGGCAATGTTGTTTTGAATAGCTTTAATGATAACTCTTTCCACATAATTTTTTCCATTGAATTTTTTTAATCCCGAAAATACAATTGGATGATGTGCAATCACGAGATTGCATTTATTGGCAATAGCTTCATCAATAACGGCTTCGGTGCTATCTAAACATATTACAGCTCCGGTAATTTCCATATCCTGATTGCCACATATCAACCCCGAATTATCATAACTTTCTTGATAAGCCAATGGAGCAATAGATTCTAAATGGTTGGTAATCTCTTTTAATTTCATGAACCTACGAATTACGAATTTTTACGAATTTACGAATCTGGATGACATAGTTGCTCTGTTAATTCAATATTTTCTTTTTACATTTTCAAACCTGTCAGCCGACAGGCAGGTTGACAAATTTCCAAATTGTCATATTGATTTTGTATTTTAGGCCTGTGAAATTTCTCCGAATCATATTATTTCCCTTTTCCATTTTATATGGTTGTATTGCTTTTGTGCGAAACAAACTTTTTGATTTGGGGATAATTTCTTCTAAAGAATTTGAAATTTCCACTATTTCTGTTGGAAATTTAACAGTTGGTGGAACAGGAAAAACACCTCACATCGAATACCTCATCCGATTATTAAAACCCGAATTTTATATCGCCACACTTAGCAGAGGTTATGGACGAAAAACAAAAGGTTTTGTTTTATCCGATACTCAATCTACAGCAAAAGATATAGGCGATGAACCATTACAATTCAAAAAAAAATTCAGCGGATTGAGAGTAGCGGTGGATGGACAAAGAGTTCGCGGAATCAAAAATTTATTGAAAGAGTTCCCTTCTCTTCAAGCCGTATTGCTAGATGATGCTTTTCAACATAGAGCTGTAAAACCCGGACTAAGTATTGTGTTGACCGATTTTAGTAAATTATATTTAAACGATTACGTTGTTCCCACAGGAAGCTTAAGAGAATTCAAATCGGGCATTCAACGAGCCGATATTATTGTGGTTACTAAATGCCCTGAAATATTATTACCCATTGAAAGAAAACGCTTGTTGAATGAAATAAATCCCTTACCTCATCAAAAAATTTATTTCTCCTATATCAAATATGGCGATTTTATTCCGGTTACAGGGGAAGGAGTCCCGCTATTAGCGAAAGAATTTTATTTTGAGCGCAACTTCTCAATGGTTTTATTAACAGGAATTGCCAACACAAAGCCTTTGGAATATTATTTAAAGGACAAAGTGAAAAATATTATTCCAATAAAATATAACGACCACCATCATTTTACAAAAATGGATATTGATACTATTCAAAAAATATTTAATAACATTGCATCCGCAAATAAAATTATATTGACAACAGAAAAAGATGCAATGCGTTTAAAAAGTGCAGAGTATACAGAAGCGATTAAACACCTTCCTGTTTTTTATATCCCAATAGAAATTGAGTTTCACAACAAAGACAAACAAGAATTCAACGAACAACTACTCCATTATGTTAGAGCAAATCAAAAGCACAGCAGCATACATTCAAAGTAAAATTTCTTTTACACCCGAAGTCGGAATTATTTTGGGAACAGGGCTTGGCGGACTTGTGAAAGAAATTAACATCAAACATACTATTCCCTATGAAGAAATTCCAAACTTCCCTGTTTCAACAGTAGAAGGTCATTCAGGAAAATTAATTTTCGGAGAGTTGGGTGGGAAAAATGTGGTTGCCATGCAAGGGCGCTTTCATTTTTATGAAGGATATACGATGCAACAAGTTACTTTTCCGGTTCGTGTAATGAAATTACTTGGAGTTAAAAATCTTTTTGTTTCCAATGCTTCCGGAGGAGTAAATCCGAATTTTGAAATTGGTGATTTGATGATTATCAACGATCATATTAATTTTTTTTCATCCAATCCTTTGATTGGAAAAAACATAAAAGAAATGGGGCCTCGCTTTCCTGATATGAGTGAAGCTTACAGCAAATCCATTATCGTGAAAGCAAAAAAAGTAGCTGCTGCAAACAACATAAAAGTACAAGAAGGGATTTATTTAGGTTTATCCGGACCAACATTTGAAACTCCAGCTGAATATAAAATGGTGAGAATTTTAGGGGCAGATGCTGTTGGAATGAGTACTGTTCCGGAAGTGATTGTGGCCCGTCACATGGATATCCCTTGCTTTGCTATGTCCATCATTACCGATTTAGGCGTTCCCGGAAAAATTGTTGAAGTAACCCACGAAGAAGTTCAAGAAGTTGCTGCTCAAGCTGAGAAAAAAATGACTGTTATTATGAAAGAATTGATGAAAGAGCTATAAATACGCTATGAAAGATACAAAAAATTTCGTATCTTTATAGGACAAATTACATCAGATGAAAAAAAATTACTCCCTTTTTTTAATTCTTATTGCATTAACAAGTATAAAAACGCAAGCGCAATACAGTTCACAAAATATTACTTTTCTTGGCAACTGGTTTAATCCATTACAAGTAGCAGAACCTGGTTACGGAATAAAGTACAACAGTGTTTGGGGCTGGGTGGATACCTCAAATTTCAATAGAGAATACGCTATATTAGGTTCGGGTTCGGGGACATATATATTTGATGTTTCTAATCCAACAAATCCTGTTGAAATAGATTTTGTTGCGGGAAGACGAAATCTTTGTATTTGGAGAGAATACAAAACTTATGGTAAATACTTATATGCAATAAGTGATGACGGAGCACCAAATAGCTTGCAAATTATTGATCTGAGCTATTTACCCGATTCGGTAAAAGTTGTTTATGATAATAATACTTTATTTGAAAGAGCTCATACTTTATTTATTGATGGAGATAAATTATATTGTGGAAATGTAACAAAAGCATCAGGAGGAGGCTATTATTCAATGGCTGTTTACAGTTTAGCAAATCCTGCATTACCTGCATTTCTGCACAGTTTGAACTCCGATTATCCATTAGTAAGTTTTGTTCACGACATGCTTGTTCGTAACGATACTGTTTACGCTTCTTGTGGTTATCAAGGTTTATATATTTATAAATACAATACCGGAGCAAATACATTTACGGAAATAAATTCACTAACAGCTTATCCCGATCAAGGTTACAACCACAGTAGTGCAATTACTCCAAATGGGAAAACACTTGTTTTTTGTGATGAAGTTCCTGCAAATAAAAATGTAAAAATATTGGACATAAGCGATGTTCTAAATATAAGTTTAGCAGATACAGTAAAATCAAATGAAGGCGCAACGGCTCACAATCCTTATTTGTGGGGAACCAACAGAGCTGTGATTGCCTATTATCAGGATGGCTTGCAAATTTTTGACATCAGCAATCCAAACAATGTTATAAAAACAGGTTTTTTTGATACCGATACTTTGCACGGATTAAATGATGGATTCCCTACAGCTTTTACCTATCATGGTGCTTGGGGAGCATACGTAGATTTACCTAGCGGAATAATATTGGTGGGCGATATGCAAAACGGATTGTATGTATTGAATGCAAGCTTAGCACTTGGAATTACAGAAAATACAAACACTGAAAATATTATTTCTATTTATCCAAATCCTGCTACAAACTATTTTTCTATTTCATTAAAATTTGTTCAATCGCAAGACCTACTATTTGAAATGTTTGATATTACCGGAAAGAAAATGTTCAGCAGATCAGAAACTATCGGAGCTGGGAATACAATAAAAACAGTGCATCTCGACCAATATGCTTCCGGAATGTATGTTTTAAAAATTACCGGAAAAGATATTCAATTTTCTCAGAAAGTGATTAAGCAGTAAAAAACATTTATACTAAAAAAGGCTTCGGAAATTTATTTTTCGGAAGCCTTTTTTATTTTTTCTAATTCTATTAAATCAATTTTATCTTTATCCCGTAATACTTCCTTTTTTGCTTGAATCAAATGATTTAAACTTAAAAATCTAACTGGAATATCATTAATAATTGCAGTAGGTGACAACTCTAAGCACTCATCAAAACTTGACTGCTCAAATCCTTTTAGTGATGTCATAATATCTAAATCAATTCCTGAATTTAATGTAAAACTTGACCAACCTGGAATCAATTGCATGGTTTCAATTTCTTCAAAATCTCCTATCTCTAATTCCTTTATTACTTTTCTAAGTCTTTTTCTATTTTCTAAAGTATCTTTTAACCAAATATCTATATCCGCAGTCATTCTATTAAATCCATGCAAACTGGTTGCAAATCCACCAATCATAATGTACGTAACATTATTTTCATGTAACAATTGCCAAAATTTTATTATGTCATCATCTAAAATATCCATTATTTTTTATCTGGATAAATAATTTTGGCATTCTTCATCATATTACCTACTCGAATCAATTGCATCAAAATTCTAAATCGTTCTTCATAAGTTCGATTCATTCGAATTTGAAACAATTCTTCTTCAGAATAAAATTTTTTTTCTGGGGCACTCATTTTAACAAAATTTATATTCAAAATTACGAAATAATCAGCAATCTACCTCTATACCAATTCTTGATTCAAATTAGTCCAAAGACTATTTTGAATCTTAGAATGGTAAATGCCGATAGACAATATGTTAGTCCAACATTTTTGGGACTTTTACATATTGCTTATCGGTACAATTTTCCTCATTAAACCATTCATTTTTTTCGTATCTTTCGCGCTTTAAAACAGCATCCATAAAAATGAGCATTTACGATAAATACGAGGCAGTTATTGGTTTGGAAATTCACACACAATTATCCACCAAAAGCAAAGCGTATTCCAACGATTCTACCGAATTTGGAGTTTTACCAAATACCAATGTCAGTCCCATTACTTTGGGTCACCCCGGCACTTTGCCAAAATCAAACAAACGCGTAATTGAATATGCCGTTCGTTTGGGATTGGCTTGCAAAAGCACTATCCGTGAAGTGAATGAATATGCCCGCAAGAATTATTTTTATGCTGATTTACCAAAAGGCTATCAAATTACTCAAGATAAAACTCCTATTTGTACGGGTGGTTACATTACTGTTAAATTAAGTGATGGTTCCGAAAAACAAATCAACATTACTCGCATTCACATGGAAGAAGATGCCGGAAAAAGCATTCACGATATTGATCCTTTTGATACCTTAATCGATTTGAATCGTGCGGGTGTTGCTCTTTTGGAAATTGTGAGTGAGCCCGATATACGCTCCGGAGAAGAAGCTTATCAGTATGTTACCGAAGTGCGTAAGCTTGTTCGTTACCTCGATATTTGTGATGGGAACATGGAAGAAGGGAGTATGCGTTGCGATGCAAACGTCTCCGTGAGATTAAAAGGTGCGACAGAATTTGGTAAAAGAACCGAAACAAAAAACATGAACTCTATACGCAATGTTCAACGCGCAATTGAGTTTGAAATAAAACGTCAAATTGATGTCATAGAAAATGGCGGAACTATTTCTCAAGACACAATGGGATTTGATGCCGTTACTGGATCAACTTATTTGATGCGTAGTAAAGAAATGGCAAACGATTACCGCTATTTCCCTGAACCCGATTTACAACCCGTAATTGTTTCCAAAGAATACATCGAGAAAGTAAAACTAACACTGCCTCCATTGCCAAACGAGTTATTTAAAAAATATACTACGCTTGGATTATCGGAATACGATGCTGGTGTTTTAACCGATTCAAAAGAAATTGCATTGTACTTCGAAAAAATTATTGAGGGAACAAAAAATACTAAAGCAGCTTCCAACTGGTTGACTGTTCAAATAAAATCGCATTTGAATGCTAGTGCTTTACACATTTCCGATTTTAAAATTACTCCCGAGCGCATTGCCGACTTAGTGAATTTTATTGATAGCGGAAAAGTAAGTCACAACATTGCTACACAAAAAATATTTCCAAAAATGCTGGAAGACAATTCAAAATCTCCGGCAGAAATTGCAAAAGAAAATAATTGGATACAAGAAAGTGATAGTGCTGCATTAACAGAATTTGTAAAACTAGCCATCGCTAAATATCCTGATAAGGTGACAGAATACAAAAATGGAAAAGTAAGTTTGCTTGGATTGTTTATGGGAGAAGTAATGAAACTATCTAAAGGACAAGCCGACCCAAAAATAGCAACGGACTTAGTAAAAGAAATGCTTGAGAAATAAGTCGGCAAAAAAAGATAGTCGACAGTAGACAAATAAAAAAATAAACAAATAAAACAATGAAATTTACAACCTTCTATTTAGCTATTGCTGTTTTATTATTATCAGCATGTTCGGATTCTGATTCAGGTTCTTCAGAGGGATTTGAATTAAAAGGAAAATTGGGTAATGCACATGGCGACACAATATTTCTGGAGCAAATGGCTACTGATGGAATGAAACCAGTAGATACCGCCTACCTGGATAAAAATGGTGAATTCACTATGAACCCAACCATTACCGAAATTGGTTTCTACCGTTTAAAAACATCTGACAGAAATTTTGCAACATTTATTTTTGATACAAATCAAAAAGTTTCCATCACGGGTGATGTTGCTGATTTGGGAAACTCATACAATGTGGAGGGCTCAGAAGATTCAAAATTATTTTGGGAAGTAAATCACGCATCTGCTGCCAGCTATAAGAAACGAGATTCTCTTCAAAAAATATTTCAGGCTTTTGTAAATGTTACCAAAATGGATTCATTGCGAATTGATTCCATGAGTAATGAATTGGAGAAACCTTATACTCAATTGGTAAACGAACACAACCAATATCTGAAAACATTCATTGAAAAAAATTCGTCCTCATTTGCATCTTTAGCAGCCATCCAACAGTTGCAGCCTGCTGAATTTATGGAGACTTTCTTCAAATTAGATGAAGGATTGTTTGCTAAATATCCAAACTCATCCTACATCAAAGCGTTTCACGAAGGTGTTTCTTCTAGCAAAAAATTAGCTATTGGAACAATGGCTCCGGAAATTAATATGGCTACTCCGGATGAAAAACCATTAGCACTCTCTTCATTAAAAGGGAAAGTAGTACTGATAGATTTTTGGGCATCTTGGTGTGGCCCTTGCCGTGCTGAAAATCCAAACGTTGTAAGAGCCTACAACAAATACAAGTCAAAAGGATTTGACATTTACAGCGTTTCTTTGGATAAAGATATGGACAAATGGAAAAGTGCAATTATTGCTGATGGTTTAATTTGGAAAAATCATGTTTGTGATTTTAAATTTTGGCAATCACCGGTTGTAGCATTGTATAATTTCAATTCCATTCCAACGAATGTTCTTATTGATAAGGAAGGAAAAGTTTTAGCAAAAAATTTACGCGGAGAAGAGTTGGATAAAAAGTTAGAAGAGGTTTTGAAATAAGCCTTCGACTACGCTCAGGCTGACAATCTTAATATCATGCTGAGAAACCCAAAAGTCATACTGAGCGTAGTCGAATGTATAGACGGTGAACTATAGATTATTAGAAAAATTATTATATGAAGAAAACTCTTTTCTTACTAGGTATTCTTAACTATCTTCCACAAGTTGTTAGTTCACAAACTTATTTTCAACAGGAAGTAAATTACACCATCAATGTAAAATTGGATGATGTTAAAAATGAATTTACTGCTGATGAAAAAATAGAATACACCAACAACTCTCCTACTACACTTACTTATATATACATGCATTTATGGCCAAATGCATACAAAGACAATAATACGCAACTTGCCAAACAATTAATTTCAAGTGGTAACACTGCTTTGTATTATGCTACAGATGAAGAAAAAGGATACATCGATCAATTGGATTTTAAAGTAAACGATCAAACAGTTAAATGGGAATACTTAAAAGACAGTATTGATATTTGCAAGATCATTTTAAATGAACCTTTAAAATTTGGAGAAAAAATAATTATCTCCACTCCATTTCATGTAAAAATTCCAGCAGGGAAAATTTCCAGAATGGGACATATCGGACAGTCCTACCAAATCACTCAATGGTATCCAAAGCCGGCTGTGTTTGACAGAAAAGGATGGAATCAAATGCCTTATTTGAATCAAGGTGAATTTTATTCGGAGTTTGGAAGTTTTGATGTGAGTATTACGCTTCCAAAAAATTATGTTCTTGGTGCAACCGGTGATATGGTGGATGGAGAAAAAGAAACGGAATGGCTAGAAAAAAATATAAAAACTACCGAAGCCATCACAACGTTTGATAAAGAAGATGTTGCTTTCCCAGCTTCAGATTCAACAACAAAAACAATTCGTTTCAAGCAAAAAAATGTACACGATTTTGCATGGTTCTGCGACAAGCGTTACCATGTTTTAAAAGGAGAAGTAATTACACCGCACAACAAAAATAAGGTTACAACCTGGGTAATGTTTACCAATGCAGAAGGTAATTTATGGAAAAATAGTATTCAATATATGAACGATGCTGTTTACTATTATTCGCTTTGGAATGGCGATTATCCATACAACCATTGCACTGCAGTAGATGGAACAATTAGTGCCGGAGGCGGAATGGAATATCCAAACATTACCGTGATTGGTGAAAGTGGAAATGCTTTTCAGTTAGATGTTGTAATTACACATGAAGTTGGACACAATTGGTTTTACGGAATGCTTGGCTCCAACGAACGTGAACATGGTTGGATGGATGAAGGAATAAATTCTTTTAATGAAAATAGATACATAGAAACAAAATATCCTGACCAAAAATTAATTGGAAATTTTGCTGATGGCCCTGTCGGAAAAATTTTTGGCCTAGCACGATATAGACATAAGAGTCAATATGATCTTTCATACCTTTTTAATGCTGCAAAAAACGAAGACCAAGCAATTGAAACTCCATCCTACGACTTCACTGAAATCAACTACGGTGGAATCATGTATTCTAAAACGGCAATCGTCTTAGATTATTTAATGGCTTATTTGGGTGAAGCAGAAATGGATAAGGCTATGCAAGCTTATTTTGATGAATGGCATTTCAAACACCCTTTACCAGGTGATTTTAGAGCATCCATTGAAAAAACAACAAGCAAAAATTTGAGTTGGCTATTTGATGGTTTAATTAATTCCGCTAAAAAATTAGATTACAAAATAATTTTTGAAAATAAAAATCAAGATGGTACTTGGGATATTGGCGTGAAAAATACCGGAGAAATAAATGGTCCCGTTTTTATTCAGGGAATGAAAGATGGAAAATTAATTGGTGAAGTTACTTATGATGGTTTTTACGGAAAGCAAACATTAACATTCCCTCCCTCTGATATCGATTATTTTAAAATTGATATGCGTGAAGACATGCCCGAAGTAAATAGAAACAATAATAAAATTCGTACAAAAGGTCTTTTCAAAAAAGTTGAACCACTTAAATTACAATTCTTAGGAAGCCTAGATAATCCTGATAAAACACAATTATTCTGGACTCCGGTTGCAGCTTGGAATAATTATAATAAATGGATGTTCGGACTCGCATTTTACAATAACATTTTGCCGCAAAAGAAATTTGAATTTGAACTAATGCCATTGTTTAGTTACAGTACAATGGATGTTGCAGGATACGGACATATTGCTTACAACATCTTTCCTGAAAATACTTTGCAAAAAGTAACTATTGGAATAGTAGGCACACGCTATACTTTTGCAAATCATCCTGATGATATTAATGGCGACCCTTTGAATTTAAATTTCAATAAAATTGCTCCTGAACTTTTTATCAAACTAAAAAAATCGGAGCCTCGAAGTCCGTTTAATTTCAATATTCGTTACCGCCACATAACTATCATTAAAGATTATTACAAAGGTAATTACACAGTTGAACCTGCCATTTATAAACGCGATACGCTCATTACCAATTTTAACGATATTAATTTTACATTTTCAAAAGACGATGCCATTACTCCTTATGATATTAATTTTAATTTTCAGCAAGGAGAACAAATGATGAAGACTTCCCTTACAGCACATTATTCTTACAACTTTAAAAAGAAAAATAAAGGAGTTGATATTCGTTTGTTTGCCGGAACATTTATTGGAACGGAAGCGTTAAATGCAGGACTATACCGTTATCGCTTAAGCGGGCAAACAGGGCAACAAGATTATCTTTATGACAATATATTCTTAGGAAGAACCGAATACAAAGGAGTTTTAGCAAATCAGTTTACTGATACCGATGGTGGATTTAAATTTTATTCACCATTAGGGCAATCATCCAAATGGATTGCAGCATTGAATATTAAATCATCATTAGGAAACATGAAACTGCCTATTAACTTATACGCAGATATTGGAACAGCAGACCAAAACTCTTTAAGCAATGAAAAAATATTGTACGATGCCGGAGTTTGCATTTCATTAAAGAAAAACTTTTTTGAAGTTTATTTTCCAATTTTAATATCACAAAATTTTAAAGATTATAAAGATGCGAATGACATCAAGTATTTGGAGACGGTGAGATTTACGTTGAACTTGAATTTAATTAATCCTTTTAGTTTGATACGAAACTTTTCTTTGTAAACAAAAACACACCCCTTACCCCTCTCTAGAGGGGAATGGATTATACTAATAACATAGATTACTATTGACTAATTTTATTTCGAACTATAATTTAGGATTAAACTTATATTGAATTTTACTTTTAGAACTGTAATTAAAAAAACTGACTGAAATGCATTCCCCTCTTGTGATAGGGGTTAGGGGTGTGTAAGAGTTACGAAGCATTATGACCGTTAACAAAAAAATATACTTTGCCTCCGATTTCCACCTTGGTGTGCCCACCTACGAAAAAAGCTTAGAACGGGAAAAGCTTGTGGTAAAATGGCTGGATGAAGTAAAACACGATGCTCAGGAAATTTATCTGATGGGCGACTTGTTTGACTTTTGGTTTGAATACAAATATGTTGTTCAAAAAGGTTTTGTCCGTTTACTTGGTAAAATTGCAGAAATTGTTGATTCCGGAATTCCTGTAACACTTTTCACCGGCAATCACGATGTATGGATGTTTGATTATTTAGAAAAAGAATTAGGAGTAACCATTCACAAAAATCCCATCACAAAAGAATACAACGGCAAAAAATTTTATTTAGCACATGGTGATGGATTAGGTCCTGGCGACCACGGTTATAAATTCATCAAAAAAATATTTACTTCTTCTGTCTGCCAATGGCTGTTTGCCCGCATACATCCAAACTTCGGAGCAGGCATTGCACGTTTTTGGTCAAAAAGAAGCAGAGCATCAAATGCGCCCAAAGACGAACAATTTAAAGGCGAAGAAAATGAATGGTTAGCTTTATATGCTAAAGGAATTTTACAAAAAGAACATTTCGATTATTTTATTTTTGGCCATAGACATTTACCTCTTGATATTAAACTGTCTGATAAAAGCCGTTACATCAATTTAGGTGAATGGATCAACTACAATACCTATGCTGTGTTTGATGGGGAGAAATTGGAGTTGAAGGAGTATAAGAAATAATAGAACAAATCTTTGCCACAGATTGGGCAGATTTTATTAAACTTAAAAATATGACTCGAGAAGAAAGAGCAAAATATATGGAAGAACTTAAAAATCAATATGTGACACCTGCTCCTCCACCAACTAATGGAGGAAAGTAATTTTAAAAGAGAGGAAAATTAGGGTAAATCTTCGAAAAAAAAAATTTGGCTCTATATCCAGAACCTTTGCTATTCTGGTAAGGCTTTGGCGCTTTATTTGGAGAATCTTGCAAAAAAAGAGAAGCGCTTTGGATTGATAACCCCATAAAATTAAAAAGCAAATAAAAAAAGTCATTTCAAATTAGAAATGATTTTTTAATATTAGAAACATTTGTTAATATTCTTTCACCAATGTCTCCAAAGGAATATGCAGTTGTTCATTTAGCTTACGAATCATACTAAGATTCAGTTTTCTTGTACTATGAAAAATAGCACTTACTCTACTCTTGTAACCAAGTATTTTTGCTAAATCTTTATTTCTTAGTCCTTGCTGTTCCATTCTATATTTTATAGCTTCTAAAGGGTTAGGAGCTTGAATAATGTAATACTTATTTTCATAATCTTAAATTAACAAAGACAATACATCTGCTTCATTACTTTCTTTTGTTCCACTTTTTGCAGAAAAAATTTCTTCAAATCTTTCTAGAGCTGAGTGATAATCCTTTTTTGTTTTGATGATTTTAAGTTCCATAATATTTTCTATCTATATCTTTAATTTCTATTTTTTCTTTCTCTTATAAACGTCTACTGTTTGCGTACTTACTTTATCATATTCAGTATGAGTCCCAATGAATTTTATAAAAACCCAACCCTTTTGATAATTAAACTCTACTGTTAATCTATAATCATTGCCATTTATTTCAAAAATCGCTCTGTCATTTTTTATTGTTCTAGCTTTAGTGTAATCTCTAATTACATCGTTTGGCTTTTTCCAGTTTTTTTCTAAAACATCGTGATACCAATTTTCTAATGTTTTTTTACACTTTGGGTGTTTAGTATAATAATCTACTAAACTGCCTTTATTATGCATATTCATACAAAGAGTTATAATTTATGCTGCAAGCATACAAAAAAAGTTACCAAAATGGTAACTTTTCTATATAATTATTAATTTACTAAATCTACCCAATCTTACCAATCAACTAATTTAATGAAAGATTCATATTCATTAGCCCGGCAATCGTGCAATATTTTTTTCCATCATATTTAACTGCTTCACAATTTCATCTGCTTTGGGTTTTAATGCTTTTGCTTTTCTAAAATATTCTTTTCCAATTTTATTCTGCTTGCGCTGAATTTCAATAGAGCACAATTGCAAATAAACAGCAGCCATACTGTCTTTATCGGGAATACCAGCCTTTGCAGCGTCAATTAATGTTTGACGAGCTTCTTTTGTTTTTCCTTGTTTTAGCTGAATAAAACCCAATTGCATTAAATTGGTTCCCGTTACATCTCCAACAATTTTCGATTTTGTTTTTAAACTTTTTCGGATACTACTTTCTGCTGCCGTTAAATCATCCGATGCAAGTAACAAATTACTTTGCAACATATAATATCCCGAACGAATTGGTTTTAAAAGCAAACGAGGAAACTTTATCATTTTGATATATACCATTGCCTTGTCAACGTCTCCCTCTGATACAGCCTCTTGAACCAATCGCATTGTTCCCATCATAAAATACAAAAGCAAAGAAATAAATGCCAAAACATAGCAGATCCAGGCAGTAATCAAATCCTTATTAAGAACTTGAGATAAAATGCCCAAAATAATTAACAATGCAATTAAAGGCAAACGGTAAATAATGTAAAAACGTAAAATTTTCATATTGTTTAGATAATTATTTTAATAGAATTAGGGCACAAAAATAAGAGAAAATACCGATTAAAACTCAATTTTATAGCGAAAGTGCAAATGAAACCTGCCTGCCGGCAGGCAGGTAGTCCGAATGAATCGGATTAAACATCTGCTACATCGGCATTGTGCAATAAGATTTGGTAAATATAATACCAATACTTAGCTCAAAATAGTCCTCCCACACGTGCGGGATTTGACTATTAATATGCTTTCGGTATTATTCTACTTCTCCCTCTTTCTTATCGATTCTCAAGAATAATTTGGATTCATTTATTTGTAAAGTATAAAGAATCGAAAAAAAATTAGTTTCTACTTCCCTTTTATTCTTGTTATTAGATTAGAGAACGCATCAGCAAAAGAGGTTTTAAACTTTGTTCTACTTAATGCTGCCGAATTATTAGAGTCTTTGTTTAATTTGAATGAAAAAACAAAAGATGAATCTGGTGTATTCCAGCCTCCTAACTGACCAAAACGAATATCGTTAAAAAATATTAATGAATCGTGTTTTGAAATTACATATTGATTTTCACAAAACTGTTTTAATATTTTTATCGATTCGCCATTTTCGTATGGCAAAAGCAAAGAATCGTTTTTATTCACATGATAAAAATCAATATCTTCTGTTTTATCAAATAAAGAATAATAACCAAACCAATATCCCAATTCATCAATTCCATAGCTCATCCATAAAAAATTATTTAATGGTGTTGGAGAGGTTACAAATTCGGACACAATAATATTTTTTTTCGATAAAGAATTTTCAACAACAGTATCTACATGCCATTTATTAATGATTGTAAAAACAAGATATGCTGTGCTTATCCACAAACCAATTTTATTCCATTTTACTCTTTTAGGAGAACCGTTTTGGGCAATTAAAGCAATTAATACACAAATTAAAAAAGGCAAAGTATAAAAAGGATCTGCAACAAAAATGGTATTGAATGCTACTCTATAACTACTAAAGGGTTCAAACCAACCCGTTCCGTATACAGTTAAAGAATCCAACAAAATATGTGAAAACATTCCTAAAAAAAATAACCATGCCCACCTCTTCCACGACAACTCAGATTTTTTAAACCATTTGGAAAACAGCCAACCTAAAAAAGGAGCCATTATAGCAATAAAAAAGAAGGAATGAGTAATGCCCCTATGAACCAACAACTGCTGAGCATCAGTAAAACAAGGCGAAGCAAACACATCAAAATCGGGAATGGTATCTGCTAATGCACCCCAAAGCATTGCTTTTCTTCCAATTTTTTTACCCAAAACAGCTTCTCCAATTGCTGCTCCCAATACAATATGTGTTAACGAATCCATAGTTTTAAATAATAAACAAATATACGATAGATTGGGTTTTATTTGTGAATATTAATACCTTTATAATATTGAAATTGACAGATGCAAAATAAATCAAAATATTTTCTTTTTGGCTTTACATTGGTGCTTTTGGGCCTTATTGTCTGGTATTTAAAAACCATTGTCATTTATATTTGCATTGCTATTATTATTTCATTGATTGGACAACCAATAGTAAGATTATTTTCTTCTATCAAGATTAAAAAAATTTGTATACCCAAAAGCATTTCTGCTTTGCTTTCATTGGCTAGTATTACATTGATAATAGGATTAATGGTTTCAATGTTTATTCCTTTGCTCGTAGAAGAAGCAAGAATTATAAGCAAAATTAATCCTAATGAAGTTATATCTACATTTAAAGAGCCTTTAGCAAACTTAAATTACGATTTGCAAAAATTTCAAATTCAATATGGAAATGGCGAATCATTGGAAAAATATTTCGTATCTCAACTTACTTCTATTATTAACTTTCAGGAAGTATCATCTTATGCTCAAGGAATGGTGAGTTTTACAACTAGTTTAATAGGTGGGACATTTGCTATTTTATTTATGGCATTCTTTTTTATGAAAGATGAACACTTAATTTACAACACCGTTTTACTCTTAACTCCTCCAAAACATCTTGATGCTATCAAAGATATAATGAGAGACACCAAAAGATTACTTACAAAATATTTTATTGGAATATTATTAGATATGCTTTTTGTGGCCATTCTTACATCTGTTTCACTAAGTATTTTAGGCGTTAAAAATTGTATGTTAATTGGGATGTTTGCCGGATTACTAAATGTAATACCTTACGTAGGACCTTTAATTGCAGCTGCATTTGGAATTTTAATTGGAGTAACGTCTAATTTAGAATTGGAGTTTTACACTCAACTTATTCCACTGGTTTATAAAATTGCACTTACCTTTTTATTTGTTCAATTGGTTGACGGATTAATTTTTCAACCATTGGTAATTTCCAATATTGTTAAAGCGCATCCATTGGAAATATTTTTGGTGATACTAATTGCTGGAACATTAACAGGGATTGGAGGAATGATAATAGCCGTACCCATTTACACGATACTCCGAATTATTGCAAAAGAATTTTTATTCAATTTTAAAATCGTTCAGAAACTAACTTCGGAGTTAGAAGAAAAAAAATAATTTATACCGATGGTTACCAAATCTACACTTGAATTCCTTTCTAAATTAAGTAAAAACAATAACAAGGAATGGTTTGATAAAAATCGTCCTACATACGAACTAGCAAAAACAAATTTCAAAGAGTTTGTTTCTGAATTAATTATTTCTACAGCTAAATTTGATTCATCTATAAAACATCTGGAAGCAAAAAATTGCATTTTTAGAATCAACCGAGATGTTAGATTTTCAAAAAACAAATCACCTTATAAAAATAATCTTGGAGCAATACTTTCTCCTGGAGGAAAAAAATCATTTTCTGCGGGATATTATATTCAGATTCAACCAGGCGAGTCCTTTATTGCCGGTGGAATGTGGCAACCACCAACTCCTCAAATAAATGCAATCCGCCAAGAAATTGATTACAATGCTGCTGAGTTTAAAAAAATTATTGGTTCAAAAGAATTTAAAAAACTTCTTGGTAAATTATCTGACGAAGATAAATTAAAATCCGTTCCAAAAGGTTACGACAAATCTCATCCTGAAATAGAATTACTTAAATTCAAAAGCTATATTACTGTTTACAATTTAAAAGATTCAGAAGTGTTATCAAAAGATTTCCTGAAACATTGCAATGAAGTAATGAAAGCCATGCAACCTTTGAATTTATTCTTACGAAGAGCATGTGATTAACCCCGAATTTCTGCGTGATAAGTAAGACAACCTATTTTGCAAAAAAGGCTTGCAAAATAATGTCTTA
>JAYVZC010000148.1:0-4678 GCA_043783695.1 Bacteroidota bacterium | reverse complement strand
AGAATAAACATGTGCCTGCATTGTTATGATACATACCTTTCCCTGGATTCATTTCCATGGCTCTGCTGTAACTTTTGAAAGCTGCATCAAAGTTTTTTTGCTCGTAATAAATTCGACCGGCTACATTGTGTGCATCAGGAAACAGCTCATACAATTTTAATGCTTTTGTAATGCTTTTTTGTGCGATAATTAATCGTTGCTCTCTTTCAATAGGATTTTTAACGGCATTCAAGGAATCTTTGTTAGCCAAATTATTTGCATAATAAAAAAGCATGTGAGCACTGTTCGGAACGGTTTGCAGGTCACAGCCGAATAAGGTGGTGTCCGATTTCCAATCTTTGTTTCTTGAATAAGTTTTAATGGAATATAAAATCACAATTGCTCCAATAATCATTAATAAAGAACTGTTTATTTTGAAGAGTGAAGTAAATTTTAAAGATGTATCGGCAATATTAATTTTCAGAATTTTGCATAATACGTATACTATAGCTAAACAAAATGCAATAGAAGGGAAGAATAACAAGCGTTCTGCTAAATGAGTACCAATTAGCATAATAATGTTGGATGCCAATACCATGCTTCCTAAATAAAATAAAATGCAAAAAGAAAGAATGTGTTTCTCTTTTATTTTTTTTATGGCGTAATACAATAAGAAAATATGAAAAGCCAATGCCAATAAAAATCCAATATTCGCAAGTGAAGAAACGATTGGAATAGTGTTAAAAGAATAATCGCTGGAAAGTGGGTAAGGAAAGAGAAGTAATAAAAAGTATTTCCCCATAATATAAATTGCAGTCGCTTTTTGTTGAATGATATCAGAAGTATATAAAAGTGAGTTGTCAATAACAGGAATGTTTTTAATACCGATGCTGCCAATTATTTTAATATGAAGCATCATGTATAAAACGGCCACAACGGCTAACGAACCTGTTATTTTTATATTGTTTTTCAAAGGTGTTTCAGTAAAAAAATAAATAAACAAAGGAGCCAAAGCCACATATACAATTGCCGATTCTTTTGATAATAATGCAAGGAAGAAACAACCTAATGAACTTAAAAGAAGCAGCAGTTTGTTATTCGATAAATATTTATGAATGCATAAAAGTGAAAGCAATAAAAATAACATGCTGGAAATTTCGTCTCTGCTTTTGATGTTAGCGACCACTTCTGTATGAATAGGGTGAGCTGCAAATAATAAGGCGACAATAAATAAAATGTAAATATTGATTTTTGTATATCGAAGTAAAACAATGAATAATAAAACGCAAACGAAAGCATACATCAATACATTTATCAAATGATGGAAATGAGGATTATTTGGAGATAATTGCCATTCGATAGCAAACATTGCTTTTGTTAAAGGGCGGTACAAGTTGTTTTCGTTATTGCCGTACCCTTCTCTATAACTCGATGAGAATATTTCTTTTAATGAAGCCGTGCCACCTTTTGTTAACTGATTTTCTTTAATTACAGAATAATCATCAAGTACAAATTGGTGTTTTAGTGTATTTGAATATAAAAGAAAAGCAACAAGGGCAATTACAAGTGAAAGTTTTAAAACTAATTTTTTGTCGATGTTAAAAAGATTCATCTCCGATTTTTGTTTCGGTTCGGGATGTTTGTGTTTGTTGTGCTTTTTATTAGACATAATATAAAATCTCTATTCAGCGCCAAATATTTTATCTATCAGCACTTTATTGTTTGCCATAATAATTTTACGTTTTAACGACATTTTGGGAGTCATCTCATTGTTATCAATTGTCCATTCGCGAGACATTAACTCTGGGCGTTTAATTGTTTCGTATTGTGCTAAAGTTTTATTTATTTTTTCTACTTCTTCGAGTATTCGAGCTTTAATTACAGGATTTTTAATAATTTCATCGTTACTCGTGTATTCAATGTTTTTGTGTTTGCAATATTCTTTTAAAAATGCAAAAGCTGGAACAATTAATGCGGAAGCATATTTTTGATTTTCTCCAATTACCATTACTTGTTCAATAAATGGCGATTCTTTTAATTTATTTTCAATCATCACAGGGGCAATGTATTTCCCTCCTGATGTTTTAAAAATTTCTTTTTTACGATCGGTAATTTTTAAGAAACGATTGTCTTCCAAAACCCCAATATCGCCAGTATGAAACCACCCATCGCTGTCAATCGCTTCTGCTGTAGCATCAGGACGATTAAAATAGCCTAACATCACATTCGGACCTTTTACCAATATTTCTCCATCTTCGGCAAACTTAACAGTTACTTTATCTATGATTGTTCCAACTGTTCCGAATTTAATTCCGTTTGGTAAAAAATTATTTACGGCAATCACAGGAGATGTTTCTGTTAATCCATATCCTTCCAAAACAATAATTCTTGCTGCTTGAAATACTCTGGCCAAGCGAGGTTGTAAGGCCGCTCCGCCAGAAGCAACGGCAACAATTTTTCCTCCCAATGCTTCACGCCATTTATTGAAAATTAGTTTATTGGCAATTTTTAATTGAAATTCGTACCACCAACCGTTAGCTCCATGTAACTCGTAACGCAAGCCTAAATCCAATGCCCAGAAAAATAATTTCTTTTTTATTCCTGTTTGTTCTTCGCCTTTTGCAACAATTTTATCGTACACTTTTTCTAACAAGCGTGGAACTGTTCCGAATATTTGTGGCTGAACTTCTTTTAAGTTTTCGCCAATAGTATCAATACTTTCGGCATAATATACCGATACACCTAAATAAAAATAAAGTGTCGATAGCATTCGTTCGTAAACGTGATTGAGTGGCAAAAAACTCAAGGCTTTCCAATTGGATTCAAATGGAGCTAATACCTGACTAGCAATTGAATTACTAATTAGATTGTTGTGAGAAAGCATAACTCCTTTTGGATTTCCTGTTGTTCCGGAAGTATACAAAATTGAAAATAGGTCATTGGGTTTGATAGTGCTTTTTATTGCATCAATTTCTTTTGCTTTAGGGTTTTGTTTTCCATCGTTTACCAATTCCGACCAATGTTTTGCACCGTCAACTTTATTGAAAGTATATATTTCTTTAATTGTTGGAATATTTTCGGAAACTGCTTTTACTTTTTTGAAAAGATCAGTACTGGATACGAAAACGTATTTAATCTTGGCATCATTTAAAATGAATGTCAAATCGTGTTCGCTTATTGTCGGATAAATTGGAACACTCACTCCGCCAACTTGCTGAATAGCGAAATCTGCAAAATTCCATTCAGGGCGGTTGTTAGCAATGATGGCAATTTTATCTTCTCGATCCAGACCTAAATTATATAAACCATAGCTCAAATGATTTACATTGTCAACAAACTCTTGAGTAGAATAGGTTCTCCATTTGCCCCCCGCCTGTCCGGCCGACAGATTTTCTTTCGCAGCTAAAGCATTAGGTTTATTATATTTTTCAAGTAGTTGAGGAAGAATATCAAATATTCGGGTAACTGCCATAGTTTGGTTATTTTAAAATGCCTAATTTTGTTTCTCCAAAAATAAAATATTTTAGCGATTTATCCACTATAAAAGTTCTCAAATGCAAACAAAACTAACAAAAACCTTATCCATCGATTTTCCAATGATTATGGCTCCTATGTTTTTGGTTAGTAATGAGGCAATGCTAGTTGAAGGAATGAAAAGCGGTATAGCGGCTGTCTTTCCGACTTTAAACTATAGAAATGAGAATGAATTGGAAGAGATACTTGATAAATTGAATGCCGAAAAATTAAAGCTTACAGTAAAAGGAACTTATGGAGTTAACTTAATTGTACAAAAAACAAATCCTTTGTACCAAAAGCATTTGAAGGTTTGTGTGTCTAAAAAAGTGCCTTTCTACATTACTTCACTTGGCAGTCCGAAAGAAGTCATTGAACAAGCGCATACATACGGAGCGAAAGTGTTTTGCGATGTTACTAATTTGGAACATGCACAAAAATGCGCTGATTTAGGATGCGATGGCTTTATAGCTGTAGGGCAAGGTGCGGGTGGACATGCCGGACCGAATCCCTTACAAATAATTGTTCCTGCTTTGCAGCATAAATTTCCTACTATTCCTGTTATAGCGGCAGGAGGAATAGCGGACGGAGCAGGAATAGTTTCGATGTTGGCTTTAGGAGCAGCGGGCGTTTCCGTAGGGACTCGATTTATAGCTTGTACAGAAGCAACAGTGAGTGAAGAATACAAAAAAGCAATTGTCGATTCAAAAATGAGTGATATTGTAATGACTGATAAAATATCGGGAACACCTTCAACGATTATTAATACACCTTTTGCTCAAAAAATCGGATATCATCAAAATTGGCTGGAACGTTTATTGTCTAATAACGCCCGCACAAAAAAATATTTTAAAATGTGGGTGCAGATTAGTGGAATGAAAAAGTTGGAAGAGTCAATTAAACCGGGTAATTACAAAACTTTATGGATTGCGGGAAAAAGTGTGGAATTAATTAATGATATACTACCTTGTAAGGATATTATCGATAGAATGAAGATTGAGACAGTTGATGCTTTTCGTAAAATTGCTGAGTTAGCTAGATAGATTTTCCTCCGTTATTTTTAGCCGCAGAGTCTCAGATTTTTTTAGAAATATTAATCGAGGGTAGTATCTTCTCTCTAATCAATTCCTGTTATGCATTATGTAATACCAAAGGACATTTTGTAATTTACAATGGTTAATGCCGA
>JAYVZC010000147.1:0-4680 GCA_043783695.1 Bacteroidota bacterium | reverse complement strand
AAAAAGATGCTCCGGGAACAGTAAAGAATTTTTGTGATTTAGCAAAAAAGGGATTTTATGATGGCTTAACATTTCATAGAGTAATTCCTGGATTTGTAATTCAAGGTGGTTGCCCTAACGGAAGCGGTGCTGGCGGTCCGGGTTACACTATTAAATGTGAATTAGATGGAGAAAATCAATTTCACGATAAAGGTGTTTTATCTATGGCACATGCCGGAAAAGATACCGGTGGCTCACAATTTTTTGTAGTGATAAGCAGAGCGCAAACAGCTCATTTGGATAGAAAACATACATGCTTTGGAAAAGTAGTTGAAGGGCTCGATATTATTGAACAAATTAAAGGTGGTGATGCGATTGAAAAAATTATAATTCATGAAAATGCATAATTGTTTCCGCTAGAATTTGAATTTAACCTTTCGTGTATTTCTTTTAACTTAAGAAATTGCTTAGCGTAAGTTTGTATCGAAATTATTCATAACTATTTTTTAGCTTAGGATTTTTCAAATAAGGGAATGGTATCGAAACAGCCATTCCCTTATTGTTTAAATATTTTTAGTGTAAATTTTTATAAATGAAACATTTTACACTCTCTTTTGGATTGTTTTTCTTCTTAAGTTTTTCTGCATTTGCAGGAAATAAATATCAATTTTCGGTAGATTTAACAAAGTGTTCAAAGGATAAGCTCTTTATTGAATTAATTGCTCCTGAAATAATTACTGCGGAAGTAATTTATCGACTTCCTAAAATTGTACCTGGCACTTACGAGATTTTAAATTTTGGCCGATTCGTGTCGAATTTAAAAGCAACGGATGAAATTGGTAAAGAGTTGACCGTAGAAAAGCTGGATGTAAACAGTTGGAAAATATTAGAAGCAACTAAATTGTATAAAATATCCTATCAAGTAGAAGACTCGTGGGATACAGAAATTAAAGAGCCTTATGTTTTTGAGCCTGCCGGAAGTAATTTTGAAGTTGGAAAAAATTTTGTTTTAAATACACATTGTTTGTTCGGTTATTTCGAAGGGATGATTAAAAATCCATATCAAATTAATATTACTCGCCCTTCTAATTTTTACGGAGCTTGTAGTTTAACAGATGTTATTACTAAAGATAGTATTGATACATATTCAGTTTCAGATTATATGAAATTACAGGATGCTCCAATGATGTACAATATTCCTGATACTACGATGCTAAATATTGGTGGTGCCGAAATATTGATTTCTATATACTCACAAAATAAAATAACATCGTCAAAATTTATTGCAGATAATATTAATGAAATTTTAATAGCGCAAAAAGAATATTTAGGTGGAATGTTACCTATAAAAAAATATGTTTACTTGATTTATTTAACACCATCTGCCGGTATTTCTGGTGCTAGTGGAGCATTAGAGCATAGTTATTCTTCTATGTATTTTTTACCTGAAATGGATCCAAAATATTTAGCTCAAACTATTCGTGATGTTTCAGGGCATGAATTTTTTCACATTGTAACACCTTTAAATATTCATTCCGAACAAATTGGAAATTTTAATTACAGCGACCCTCAAATGTCGAAGCATTTATGGTTGTATGAAGGAACTACAGAATATGCTGCTGGACTTGTACAAATAAAGTATGGAAACATGACTGTTGGGGAATATTTAAAAGTAATTGAAAATAAAATTGTAGGCAGTAGAAACTATAACGACTCTATTTCTTTTACTGAAATGAGTGAAGGCTGTTTGAAAAAATATAAGAACCAATATGGAAATGTTTACCAGAAAGGAGCCTTGATTGGATTGTGTTTGGATATTCAATTGCGCTCTTTATCTAAAGGAAATTATGGGTTGCAGGACCTAATGAAAGATTTGTCCAAAACATACGGAAAAAATAAGTCATTTAATGATGAAGAATTATTTGATCAAATTGTTAAATTGACGTACCCTGAGATTGGAGATTTTTTCAAAAAATATGTTGAAGGGAACCAACTATTACCAATAAATAAAATGTTAGAATTAGTCGGAATAGCTTTTGAAGGAAGTAGTTACGAAAAACAAATATCAATTGGTGGAATATCAATTGGATTAAATGCAGCAACAAATCGATTGGTAATAGTAAATACCTATTCTATGGACGACTTTGGAAAAGTAATGGGCTATAAGGAAAATGATGAGTTAGTTAAGTTTAATGGAAAGACTATAACGCTTGAAAATGCCCAAGAAATAATTGGTGATTTTATTGCAAAAGCAAAAGTAGGTGATGAATTAAAAATTTTAGTGGCTCGTAAAAAATCAGAATCTTCGCGAGCAAAAAAAATAAAATTAAAATCAAAATTATTTGCTGTTGCCCCTCCTAAAAAAAATAATTTAGTTCTTCTGACAAATGCTACAGATGAACAATTAAAGATTAGAACTAGTTGGATTGGTAAACATTAATAATTATTCCAATGAATAAAAAAATACTTTATTGGATTTGTCAGGTTAGTGGTTGGCTATTTTTAGTATTAGCTCAAAGTTTGTATTTAAAATTGACCGATTCTTTAAATTTTGAGACAGGCACAAGTCAATTTTTATTATTACTCTTTGGTATTTTATTATCTCATCTTTATAAAAATTTTATTGTTAAGTTTGGATGGCTAAAAATAAAAATATTACTATTGATTCCGCGTGTTATCATTGCATCTATTCTTCTGGCGGTTATTGGCGATTACTCACAATATGGAATAGAACTATTAGTAGGAATTGCAGGCAATAAACATGTTGATACAATTACTATTGTTACCAATATTGTAAACTTAATTCCGTTCTTTTTTTCTTGGTCTTTGATTTACTTTTTGTTTCATTTTATAGAAAATTATAAAAAGGCCGAAATAGAAAATTTAAAATGGAAAGCTTCAATTAATGAGATTGAATTAAATAAACTCAAATCTCAGTTGAATCCGCATTTTATGTTTAATGCAATGAATAGTATTAGAGCATTAGTGGATGAAAACCCAAACAAATCAAAAGAAGCCATTACTCAACTTTCCAATATTTTAAGAAATACATTGCAAATGGGCAAGAATAGGATTATTTCATTTGATGAAGAATTAAAAATTGTAAACGATTATTTAGCTTTGGAATCTATTCGTTACGAAGAACGCTTAAAAATACTAGTAAAAATTCATCCCGATAGCAAAAACTATAATGTTCCTCCGCTGATGATTCAAACATTAATAGAAAATGGGATTAAGCATGGTATTTCTAAATTAATTGACGGTGGGATATTAGAATTTGTAACAACAGTTGAAAATAATACCCTTGTTGTAAGGATTAAAAATAGTGGTCGACTAAATAAAAAGCCAGATTCCGATAGTGGATTTGGTATTAAAAATACTTTGCAAAGATTGCAGTTATTATATGGAAATACTGCATCGTTTAAAATTTACAATATAGATTCAACATGTGTAATAACGGAATTAATAATTCCTAAAAATGTAATTAGCTATGAAAGCAATAATAATTGATGACGAACGATTGGCTCGTCAAGAGCTAAAAACTTTATTGGCTTCTTATCCGGAAATTCAAATTGTTGGCGAAGCTAATAATGCTGAAACAGCTATTGAAAGTATAAAACAATTAAAACCAGATGTCATTTTTTTGGATATTCAAATGCCTGGAAAAAATGGATTTGAACTTTTGGAAGAAATTAGCGGTGTTCCAGAAGTGATTTTTGTAACAGCTTATGATGAATATGCTATTCGTGCTTTTGAAGTTAATGCTTTGGATTATTTGCTAAAACCGGTTCAATCTAGTAGATTGGCTGAAACGATTAAAAAAATATTAAACAAAGAAAGCACTGAGAAGCATGAAACAAAAGAGCAGACTCAACCTTTGAATGATAACGATCAAGTATTTGTTAAGGATGGGGAGAAATGCTGGTTTGTAAAATTAAGTGATGTTCACTTATTTGAATCGGAGGGAAATTATGTGAGAATTTATTTCGATAAAAACAGACCATTAATTTTACGATCATTAAATAATTTAGATGAACGTTTAAATAACCGCACTTTTTTTAGAGCAAGTCGCAAGCACATTATTAATTTAAAATGGGTGGAAAGCATTGAAAATTGGTTCAATGGTGGCTTGATGGTAAAGTTAAGAGGTGGTGAGCAAGTGGAAATTTCCCGCAGACAAGCTGCAAAATTAAAAGACATGATGAGTCTATAGTCTTGAAAAAATTCCTAAATTTAAAAATAGATGAAAGTCGCTTGGCAAATATATTTTTCGAGACCCAATAAACGGATTGTCTTTATTCTTTCTCTGTTAATCCTTTCAATTACTCTTTTTAGCTTTGTCTATTTTCTAACATATAATGAAAACAGAAAAGGTTTTATTTTTAATGATCTAGTTTTAAATTCCTTTCAACCCATAAATCTCTCGGAGTACATTTTTTTTATCACCTACTTTTTTGCTATCTACGGTTTGATTATTTCATTTAAAGAACCTACAATGTTTGTTAATTTATTGCAGGCATATACTATAATGACATTGGTTCGAATGTTTTGCATGTATTTGGTGCCACTTGAAGCACCTGTATCTATTATTCCTTTGAAAGATTCATTTTTGCAAACTTGTTTTTATTCTGGAAGAGAAAATCTAAAAGATTTATTCTTTTCGGGACATACTGCAACGATTTTTTTATTTGCTTTTGGTTT
>JAYVZC010000146.1:0-4680 GCA_043783695.1 Bacteroidota bacterium | reverse complement strand
AATGGTGGAATGTAAGAATCAACAGTGTTTATATTTGCCGTATCAACTCCACTTTTGTTAAATGTTTCTTTTAAATATGCTTCTCGTTTTTTTGCGTTCACTATGTATTGTGTTCTAACCTTTTTATCGGAAGTGTCTACCCATTTTAGTGTTCCGGTCTCTGCATCAATCAATTTGATCAATCCTACATTTGGTAATTCCTGCTCACGTTTATCGTAAATTCTCAAGGCAACTAAGTCATGTTTTTTATTAGCAATTTTTAAAGCATCGGAAAAATTAGTATCCATGAAATCGGAGATTACAAAGGCTATGCTTCTCTTTTTGATAACGCTGGTTAAATATTTCAGCGCTAGTTCAATGTTCGTTTTCTTATGTTCAGGTTTGAATTCAATAAGATCCCGAATGATTCGGAGTACATGTGTTTTTCCTTTTTTAGGTGGAATAAATTTTTCGATCTTATCTGTAAAAAATATAATTCCAATTTTATCATTATTTTGAATAGAAGAGAAGGCAAGAACTGCACATAACTCCGTAATAAGATCTTGCTTCAATTGTTTTTGTGTTCCAAATTCGCCCGAAGCACTCACATCCACCAATAACATTACTGTCATTTCCCGTTCTTCTTCTAACACTTTTACAAATGGAGTATTGAATCGTGCAGTTACATTCCAGTCAATTGAACGAATATCGTCACCAGGCTGGTATTCGCGAACTTCAGAAAAAGTCATGCCTCGCCCTTTAAAAGCACTTTGATACTCTCCTGAAAAAACTTGGTTGGAGAGCCCTCGTGTTTTAATTTCGATCTTTCTTACTTTTTTAAGCAGTTCTGCTGTTTCCATGACCCCTCTCTTATCTCCCCAAAGGGGAGAAGATTTGCTCCGTAAGTATATTATTCTTCGTGAACAATTCTTTATTTTTTTTAATTTTCAAGTTGATGTTCTTTTAAAATTTCTATAATCTATTACCAGATTGATAAGCTTAGTTGTCACCCTGAGCGGAGTCGAAGGGCGTAAAATTCGTTTTTTGATTCGTTATCCGTACCTATGGTACTTCTACTGTGTTTAAAATTTCATTGATGATCATTTCAGTTGTAATATTTTCAGCTTCCGCTTCGTAAGTTAAACCGATACGGTGACGCAACACATCATTACAAACTGCACGCACATCTTCAGGGATTACATAACCTCTTCGTTTAATGAATGCGTATGCTTTTGATGCTAATGCTAAGTTTATACTTGCACGTGGAGATCCACCGAAACTGATCAATCCTGCAAACTTGTTTAATTTATATTCTGCGGGGTATCTTGTAGCGAAAACTATATCTACAATGTATTTTTCTATTTTCTCATCCATGTAAACATCTTTCACCACTTGGCGTGCTTTTAAAATGTCTTCCGGTTTTAATATTGCATTTACTGTAGGATATTCACTTGCTAAATTCTGGCGGATAATTTTTCTTTCGTCTTCTTTGTTTGGATAACCAATCACGACTTTCAACATGAAACGATCTACTTGGGCTTCCGGTAAAGGATATGTTCCTTCTTGTTCAATTGGATTTTGAGTTGCTAAAACCAAGAACGGATTTGGTAACTTAAATGTTTGTTCACCAATTGTTACTTGTTTCTCTTGCATCGCTTCAAGCAAAGCACTCTGTACTTTTGCCGGAGCGCGATTGATCTC
The DNA here is from genome assembly GCA_043783695.1 of Bacteroidota bacterium. Classification (GTDB taxonomy): domain Bacteria; phylum Bacteroidota; class Bacteroidia; order 2-12-FULL-35-15; family 2-12-FULL-35-15; genus 2-12-FULL-35-15. The sequence continues at coordinate 3,000 of JAYVZC010000146.1, read as the reverse complement.
ATCTGCTAAAATGAAATTGGCGAAGATGGGACCTTTCTTTACAGAAAATTCTTCTTTTTTCTGACTATAGATCATTGTTCCTACTAAATCGGCAGGAAGCAAGTCCGGAGTGAATTGGATGCGACTAAAATCGGCATGTATACAATTTGCCAAGGATTTTATGGCCAAAGTTTTTGCCAATCCCGGAACACCTTCTAAAAGGATATGTCCGTTTGATAATAAGCCGATCAATAAACGTTCAACCATGTGTTTTTGTCCTACAATTACTTTGTCCATTTCCATGGTAAGTAAGTCTACAAAGGCACTTTCAAGTTGAATGCGCTCGTTTAGTTCTTTAATATCAGTCATTTTGTTTGATGTTTTTAAAAATTGAATGTAGCATTTTTTGTAGATGCAAAATTAAGCACAAACCTATGCTAATAGCCGATTCGGGCTGTTAAAAATTGTTAAACATTGTCCAATATCAGGTCATTTTTCAAGGATTAATTTTCTTACATTTGCCTTGCTTAATTGTGATTTCAATTCGAAACCTTGCGCGCTTTCTCGACTCCGCTCGAAATGACACGCGCAATGTCACTTCGAGCGGAGTCGAGAAATATTTCATGCTAAAAAACATCAGGTCATAATTATGCTAATGAAACGATACTTTATTCAGCTTTCATACAACGGAACGGCTTACCACGGTTGGCAAGTTCAGGAAAATACGTATTTGACTGTTCAGCAAGTTGTAAATGAAATGCTTTCTAAATTATTAAATGAAGCTGTTACTGTGATGGGTTGTGGAAGAACGGATGCCGGTGTGCATGCTTCGGAATATTTTGCTCACTTTGATACTTCAGTTGATTTATTAGAAGACGAAGCTTGGTGGATCTTTAAATTCAATAATGCTTTGCCTAAAGATATCGCCATTCAAAAAATATTGAAAGTAAAGGAAAATGCAAACGCCCGCTTTGAAGCTGTTGCCAGAACTTATGAATATCATATCAATAGAACAAAAGATCCTTTTCGAATTGATAGTTCCTGTTTTATTTATGGCGACTTAAATGTTGCTGAAATGAACAAAGCTGCAAAAGTGTTGTTCGATTATAAAGACTTTTCTTCTTTCGCTAAAAGTAATACCCAAACTGGAACTAATTTGTGTTCTTTATTTAAAGCAGAATGGCGGGAAGAAAATGATCTGTTAATTTTTACAATTTCAGCTAATCGTTTTTTAAGAAACATGGTGAGAGCAATTGTTGGAACCATGTTGGAAATTGGAAAAGGTAAGATCACGATTGAAAAATTTATAGAAATTATAGAAAGTAAAGACCGTTCACGTGCAAGCTTCTCAGCCCATGCTTGTGGTTTGTATTTAACTAAAATAGAATATCCTCAAGATTATTTTGATTTTAATGGCTAAGGAAAAGAAAAAGTCAGTTATTGGAAAAGCGGTTGATGTAATTATCCTCAAAAGGATATTTGCTTATGTAAAACCTTATCGTAAGAATTTTGGTCTAGCGGTTTTCACTACTATTTTTCTTGCTTTCCTTTCTCCTGTTCGTCCCGTTTTAATTCAATATACGTTTGATCATTATGTTTCAACACCAAATGCTCCTATGTTGTTGAAAATGACTTTTCTTTTAGTGGCCTTACTTATTCTGGAAGCCTTCATGCAATTTGTTGATTCTTATTTGACAAACAGTTTGGGACAAAAAGTAATTAAAGATATCCGTGTTCAATTGTACAAACACATTGTGAATTTGCGATTGAAGTATTACGATAATACTGCCATTGGAACACTTGTTACCAGAGCTGTTTCAGACATTGAAGTAATTGCTGATATTTTCTCTAATGGATTAATTGTGATCATTGGTGACATCTTGAAAATATCCGTGATCATTGTGGTGATGTTCTTTATGAATTACGAATTGACTTTAATAGCATTAACCACTATTCCAATTTTGTTGATTGCAACTTACATTTTTAAAAAATCTGTTCAGAAATCCTTTCAGGACGTCAGAACACAAGTCGCGCGCTTGAATGCTTTTGTTCAGGAGCACATTACGGGAATGAATATTATTCAGATCTTTAATCGTGAAAAAGCAGAACACAAAAAGTTTGATGCGATAAATGCGATGCACCGCGATGCTAATGTTCGTTCCATAATGGCTTATTCTATTTTCTTTCCTGTTGTTGAAATTTTATCTTCTCTTGCATTGGGATTAATTGTCTGGTGGGGCGGAAAAGGAGTGCTACAGGACAAAGCAACGGTTGGTGAATTACTTGCTTTTATCTTTTATTTGAACATGATGTTCCGACCTATCCGTCAATTAGCAGATAGATTCAATACATTACAAATGGGAATGGTTTCTTCTGATCGTGTCTTTAAAGTATTGGATACAGTTGAGATCATTCAAAATGAAGGAACAAAAGAAGCGAATCTCATAAAAGGCGATGTTGAATTAAATAATGTTTGGTTTGCTTATAATGATGAAGAATGGGTTTTAAAGAATGTTTCCTTTTCTGTAAAACAAGGAGAAACAGTTGCTTTGGTTGGAGCAACAGGAGCAGGGAAATCTTCCATCATCAATTTACTGAATCGTTTTTATGAATACAATAAAGGTAGCATTTGCATTGATGGAGTAGATGTTAGAGATTATGAACTTTCTTCTTTAAGAAAAAATATTGGTGTGGTTTTGCAAGATGTGTTTTTGTTTTCGGATACCATCGCAAATAATATTTCATTAAGCAATCCCGAAATTTCCAGAGAGAAAATCATAGAAGCAGCTAAAATGGTGGGAGCTCATGATTTTATCAGCAAACTTCCCGGAACATACGATTACAATGTAATGGAGCGTGGAGGAATGCTTTCTGTGGGACAACGGCAATTAATATCTTTCATCAGAGCTTACGTTTACAATCCTAAAATTTTAGTCTTGGATGAAGCAACATCTTCCATTGATACCGAATCCGAAAAGCTGATCCAAAATGCAATTGATATTCTAACAAAAGGAAGAACAT
>JAYVZC010000145.1:0-11024 GCA_043783695.1 Bacteroidota bacterium | reverse complement strand
CTTCTAAACCATAGTTAACTTCGTTTTTACCCATAAAATAAGTGAAGCCAACTCCCATATTAAACCCTTTGATAGCACTTGTTTTAGCAGTTAATCCTTCGGGGTGTAATTTTATTTTGTATTGTGAATAAGCAAAATTTCCTGTTACTAAAATAGGAGAATTTTGTGGAACTAATAAGAAATTGCCGCCACCACCGTATGAATCCCATTGCATGTCTTGAACAGATTTGTAACTTACTTTATCGCTAAAATTAAATCCGAAAAGGTTTAACTTACTTCCGTTATTCGCATTGAAAGAAACTTTTCCATAATAATCGTTAAAGCTGAAAGGCAAACCGTTTGGGTCAATGTAGCTGTATAATAATTTAGAAGTAGTAGGTAAATAAGAAGTTTTTGCAGAAAGAATAAAAGATGCAGTTGATTTTCCTCCTTCTTTGTATTTAATCAATGGCCCTTCTGCTAATACTTTTGAACCAAACGGACTAGCTGCTATTTTTCCGGATACTCTGCGTTTGTTACCATCGCGCGTTGTAATATCCATGATGGAAGAAATTCTTCCGCCATATTCAGCACCAAATCCACCACTATATACATCAGCATTACGAATAATATCGGCATCAAAAACGGAGAACAAACCAATAGAGTGAAAGGGATTGTATACAATCATTCCATCCAACAATACTTTATTTTGAATAGGAGAACCACCACGAATATATAATTGTCCTCCTTGGTCGCCCGTAAAAATCACTCCTGGTAATACTTGTAAATACTGTGCTAAATCGGGTTCTCCACCAACTGAAGGTAATTTTTTGATAGAAATAGGATCAATTTTATTAACGGATACTTGTGTTTCGGTTTGTTTTGCTTCCTGCTCTGCTGAAATTTCTACAACCCCCAATTTAACATCCGATTTTGTTAAAAATAATTTTTTGGAAAGAATTTCCCCCGCTTTTACTGTTACACTTTCCATTAAACTATCATAACCTAATGAAGAAGTAATCATTAAAGTATAATTGCCCGGAGGAATTTGTGTGATGGAAAAATAACCATTTACATCGGTTGCATTTCCAATACTTGTTCCCTTTAAAACAACATTTGTAAACAATACCGGTTCGCCTGAATCTTTTAAATAAACGAATCCTCTGATGGTTCCTACTTGTGCAAATGCTGTTGCAGAAATGACAATAAAAATTGCAAAAAATATTTTTGTAATCGATGAAAAATTTTTACTCATTGTGAAATTTTTTAATAAAATTATACCTTTTTTATATGGCTCGTAAATGTAATAATTTATTGTATGAAAAAGTGGCTAATTTACTATAATGCAGGTTCTTTTAGATAATCGGTAGTTTTTGAGGGATAAATGGTAAAATACTTCTGATTATTGTTGGCAGTTTGAAAATTTTAGCTGCCACACAATGCAGTCAACCTTAGCCCTCATGGTAAACACTTCGACTACGCTCAGTGTGACGGCATTGGAGGACAGTGTGAAGAGAAGTTTTACAGGTCGCTCCTCTGGAGCTTTTAATCTGTATAATTCTTATTCTATAAACAGGTCGCCTCGCTGAGGCTTTATACTAGCTCCGTAGGAGTGACCTGTTTGTAAAAATTTGATATGAAACTCGATTAGCTCCAAAGGAGCGACCTCTAGGTAAGGCTCATAATCCTTAACTAAACGACATTGACTATGCGGAGTCGAAGTGCTGTTTCTCCAAATTGGCAATTAGCCCTCATGGTAAACACTTCGACTACGCTCAGGGTGACGGCATTGGAGGACGGTGTGAAGAAAAGTATTATTTCCAAGCGATTCCTCCTTCTCGTCATCCTGAGCGGCATTGGAGTGACAGTGTGAAGAGAAGTATTATTTAGAAGCGATTCCCCTCCTCTCGTCATACTGAGCGGAGTCGAAGGATAACGAGAGAGCTAGGTTATTAAAATTCAATCTTATATCCGAAATAAGGGAACAATCCCAACTGATATTCTTGTTGAATTTTTTGAGTAACGGGATCATACGATTCTCTCAAAATGTTTTGAGTATCAAATATATTTTCCACCACTAAAAAAAGACTTTGTGATGTTTTCTTGCGATTGGTTTTATAAGAAAGCTTTACATCAAATCGTGAATAGTCTTTTAAATGTTTTGAAAATGCTTCTGCATCAATATAAACAGCATCACCATAAATTTTTGATTTTTCTAAATCAATTGGAGTATATCTATTTCCACCAGATTGAGTATATTTTAAATCCAGCGATAAGGCTTTATTTTTATTTTTCCCTAAAGCCAATTCATATCCTGCCAATGCATTAAAAACATACCCGCCATCATAACTTGTGTGATGTTCAACGCCATTGCTTCCTTTGTATTTTGATTGATACAAAGAAACTGTTGCTAAATAATAAAAATGTTTACTAAAAAATTTTTCTAAAGTAAATTCAATTCCGATGTTTTCTCCATCCCCTTTGTTTTCCAAACTATCTACCAATGGAATTCCCTCCAAAGCATTGCCGACATTAATCATCGAGAAGGATGATTGATAGTTTTTTTGTACAGGAACATTATAAACATATTGATAATAAACTTCTAGCTTCACACGATAATCTTTTGCAAAATTATAATCATAACCCATAATAGCATGCTGACTTTTTGATAAATCTAAATTGCGATTGCTTCTGTAATAGCTGTTGGTACTAGAAATATACGATTCATAAAAATAATAAATAGTGGGTTGCATTTGACTGTGCATTCCATATCCAAAACTTAAATTTTGTTTTTGAGAAAGCTGGAAGCGCAATCCTAAACGTGGTTCAAGAGCCCAAGTATTGTTCAATAAAAAGCTTTGATAGTGCACTCCGCTATTGATGGTTATTTTATCGGTTGGTCGAAATTGCCAATGAGCAAAGCCTTGTATTAAAACAGCATTAGAACTTTTTACATTTAACTCGTAAATATATTTTGCATATTGAGTAGAATATTTATACGATTCGGCATTAAAATAAATGCTTTGATAAGTTGCTCCAATTTTAATTAAATGTTTAGCATTTATTTTTTTTGAAACAGTATAGTTGGCAATAAAATTTCCTTCTGTCGATTTATTTTTCAGAGTTAAAAAGGTCGACTTGTCTAAAGGAGAAAGAGTATCTACATAAGCATCTAAATCCGTCCCAGAAACAGAGATCGATAATTTGCCGGACGTTTTAGAATTAAAAAAATACAAATGAGAAACCCCTGTAGCACCCATACTTGTTCCAAAAATTAAATCTTGTCCGCCAGTGATGTACGACCAATCTGTTGCTTTTCGATCGCTATCCAATAATGATAATTTACTTTTTCCGCCAATTCCCCAGAGTGTAAAAATTCCTGCTTTTTTTGTCGGGACATTTACTTTATAAGAAATATCTTGATATTGAGGACTCGCAGAAACGCCAAATCGAATTCCCAATTTATTAAATACTTCCAATGTGGAATAACGATAATTTACCAAGTAAGAGCTTCCATTTTTTTTAGAGATGGGTCCTTCCGCTCCCAATTCAACTCCATTGATTCCAAGTGAACCGGTATATTCGTTTTGTTCGTTGTTTCCATTCCTTAATTTGATGTCAAAAACAGCAGCAGTTTTATTTCCATACTCAGCGGGAAAAGCACCCGTTAAAAAATCGGAGTTGCCCAAAATATTATTATTAAGCATGCTGATAGGTCCGCCAGTAGAACCTTGTGCGGAAAAATGATTTGGATTTGGAACATCAATTCCTTCCATTCTCCACAAAACACCTAATGGTGAATTCCCGCGCACAATAATATCGTTACGAGCATCATTGCCAGATGAAACGCCAGCATAGTTTGCAACCATTTTACTTGGGTCGCCTCTGCTTCCTGCATATCTGCCTGTTTCTTCTGCTAAAAAATTTCTTGAGGAAACGGTTACCAAATCGTTATTGGCTTTTGTTTTATCTTTTTCTGCAACAATTTCAACAACTTCGGAAGTGTAAATTTTTTCTCGTAATTCAATTGTTAGAATAACTTCTTTCCCGGATGTAACAATAATGTTGCTTACAACGACTTCTTCGTAACCAATAGACGTTATTTTGAGAGATCTTCTTCCGACAGGGATTTTATCCAATCTGAATTTTCCATCTACATCGGTAGTAGAACCAATGAGTGTATCACTATTCAATAAAATAACATTTGCTCCAAATAAAATGGATTTAGAATCGGCATCAATCACTTTTCCTCTGATAGTTTGAGTATAGGTTTGTGCACAGACTTTTAGTCCGCTTAACGTAATAAGTACTATAAGAGTAATTTTCTTCACGAGACAAAAGTAGATTATTAATTTCAGATTTCAGATTACAAATTGAACACAATCTGAAACCTGAAATTTGAAATTTCTTAATGAAAAGAACCGTTTTCATCTATAGAATAATGTTAATTTTGTGCAATGGAAAAGCAATTTTCTTTTTTTCAACAATTTGGTATCGCTATAAAAAGTTATGGGAAAGCTATTTCTTTTGTGTTTGAACAAAATTTATGGATTTATTTTATTTATTCTGTAATTATTGCCGGATTATTGGTACTTGGGGGATTTCAAATGATTCAAGCTTTGTCCGATTGGCTGGAACAATGGATTTTGTCATATTTTAACTCCGACTCCGATGGTGGTTGGTTAAGTTTTTTAGGAACCACATTGCATTTTATTTTGTCTATCGGATTAAAAATTTTATTCTTTTTTATCTTTTCTACTCTCAGCAAATATATTTTACTTATTTTAATGTCGCCCATCATGGCATTGCTTTCATCGCGTACCGAAGAAATTATTACCGGAAAATTTTATCCTTTTAATTTATCACAATTTATAAAAGATATTCTAAGAGGAATATTGATAGCATTACGAAACATGTGCATAGAATTTGGGGTTATTTTTCTCAGTTTTTTAATAGTTTGGATTCCGTTGATTGGATGGATAAGCCCACTATTTTTAATTATCTTGTCCTATTATTTTTATGGATTTTCAATGATTGATTATATCAACGAAAGAAGAAAAAAAGGAATTTTGGAAAGTGTGAAATATGTTCGTAAAAACAAAGGATTGGCTATTGGAAATGGATTTATTTTTTCTTTGATATTTATGATTCCTTTTATTGGTGGAATGTTGGCAGCCGTTATTGCACCTATAGCAGCTTGCATAGCAATGATTGAGTCAGAAAATAAAATTAAGTATGAGCAAAATTAAAATATCAGTCGTTTCCTATTTAAATTCCAGACCATTTATTTTTGGTTTAAAACAATCCAATCTTATTGATAAAATTGATTTACAACTGGACACCCCATCAGTATGTGCACACAAATTAATAGATGGCAAAGTAGATATTGGGTTGATTCCTGTTGCAGTTTTACCCCTATTAAAAGAAAAATATATTATCAGCAATTATTGTATTGGTGCAGTTGGTAAAGTGGCTTCGGTTATGCTTTACAGCGATGTACCATTAAATGAAATTACAACTATTTTATTGGATTACCAATCACGAACATCCATTACTTTGGTAAAAATATTAGCGAATAATTTTTGGAAAATTAATCCCGAGTGGATTGCAGCAAAAACGGATTTTGAAAAAGAAGTTTTAGGAACAACTGCTGCAGTGATTATTGGTGATAGAACATTCGGGTTGGAAAAAAAATACAAATTCAGTTATGATTTAGCAGAGGAATGGAAAAAATTTACCGGCTTACCGTTTGTATTTGCATGTTGGGTTACCAACAAACAATTACCGAAAACATTCATCTCTGAATTTAATACTGCCCTTAAAATGGGCTTGGATATGCGCCCCGAATTGATAAAAGAGCTACATAAAAATAATGAATTTTCAACAAATGTCGATGTTTATCTTAATCAAAACATAGATTATCATTATGATATAGCCAAAAAACAAGCTTTAGAACTATTTTTGTCATATCTCGCAAATCTTGAGCAATAATTTTTTATATTTACGCTGAACTATTAAAAAGTTTCTTATGAAAAAAGTCGTGCATTTATTGATGTTTTCAATGTTTTTTTTCGGAGCTGTTTCTGCTCAGGAAAAACCAAAAGATGATAAACAAAACGTTTTTGATAAAGGTGGTGACGTTGCAAAAATGGTTCTTGCTGAACAAAAATTTTATGCAATGGATTATAAAGGTGCATTAAACATATATACAGATGTATTATCCGGAAAACCAACTGATGCCAATGTTATTTTTCACATTGCTGAATGTCAGTTTATGCTAAAACGCATGAAAGAAGCTCGTGAGAATGCAGAAAAAGCAAAAGGTATCGACCCCAAAGCAAATGTTAACAATTCTCTCTTGTTAGGTAAAATTTATCAATTAGAAGGAATGCAAGAAGAGGCTTTAGTAGAGTATGACGCTTTCAAAGCAAATGCAGGAAGTACTAAAAAAATTACAGAAAGTGATGTAGACAGATATCTTTTGCAAGTAAATACTGCAAAAGAATTAATGGCTGCTCCAATTGATGTGAAGATGGAAAACATGGGCGATGTAATTAATTCCGAATTCGAAGACAAAGCACCAATGGTTAGTGCTGACGGAAAAACATTAATTTTTACATCACAACGTCCAGGTAAATCAAGTGCCATAAATCCTGATGACGGAATGTATTTCGAAGATATTTACATTTCCCGTTGGGACACACTAAAAAAAATGTGGAGCGATGCTGAATTAATTCCAGGTTCATTAAATACAGAAGGACAAGATGCTGCAACAAGCATTTCGCCTGATGGGAAACAAATTTTCCTTTTTAAAAATGATATTGAAGCAGAATCCCGTGGTGGTGATATTTATGTTTCCCGTTTAAGCTCTTCCGGAAAATGGGGCGCGCCAAAATCTATGGGTAAACCAATCAATACAACGTATGCTGAATTAGGTGCATGCAGTTCACCGGATGGAAAAACACTTTACTTCACTAGCGAACGTCAAGGAGGACTCGGAAGTCTTGATATTTGGATGGTAAAACGTAAAACACGTATAGAGTGGGAGAAGCCTGTAAATCTTGGTAATGTTGTGAATACTGTAGAAGATGAAGGGGGAATATTTTTAGCTCCTGATGGAAAAACATTATTCTTCACTTCTAAAGGACACAATTCTATGGGTGGATATGATATTTTTAAAACAGTATTGGAAAATGGAAAATGGTCAACACCAATTAATCTTGGATATCCCATCAATACCATTTATGATGATTTATGTTTCAGCTTATCCATTGATGCCCAAACAGGTTATATTTCTAGTAACAGAAAAGGTGGTTTAGGAGCTAGAGATGTTTATAAAGTGGATTTATCAAATTATCCTGTTCTTGAAAAAGACATGAAGAAAAAAGTGGAGAACAAGGGTCCGGTTATGGCCATTTTAAAAGGAGATGTTTTTGATGCAAATGCTGGAGCAGGAATGGAAGCCGAATTGGTAGTTTATGATGATGCAGGAGTAAAAGTAGGAAGCACAAGTTCTAGCGAAGGAAGTGGCGAATATTTTATAACGCTACTAGCAGGAAAAGCATATCAAGTAAAAATTGAAGTGAAAGGATTTAAACCTATTGATGAAAAAGTGGAAATTATTCCTGCAAAAGAAGGAGCGACTACTGTTGTAAAACATTATTTGTTATATAAAAAATAACCCTTCGACTGGACTCAGGGTAACAAATTGAAATGACAAAAAGCCATCACATTAATGTGTTGGCTTTTTGTATGTTACCAATTGTTATTCATAGGAGTCCAAAGGACATTTGGTAATTTACAATGGTTAATGCCGAGAGAGAGTAGCTGCTATAGTGCAATCCCCCATGCCTATGTGCTCATGAGGGGTGCGGGAGGACTATTACAGAAACCGATTCAGTATTATTCCGGGAACAAAAATTTCTTAAATGCAGGATTTAATTGATTTGGAAATTTGTCGTTGAGTGTTGGCAAATGAAATTTAGAATTTTTTAATTCCATTATAATTGCATCTACTGCATTTGGAATCCAAGCACGATCATAATCCGAAAATTGAGTATTTGAACGTGCTACTTTAACTTTTTCATCTATGATATGATGTTCATTTCTGCCATCATGTAAAACATACACACCGCCATTGTTCTTTTTTACTTTTTTAGTAAACTGAAAAATGAATTTTTCCATTCCTGAAGGTTTTACTTTGTGGTCGAAAAAAAAATCCGTAACAGGGAGCAGTTGCATATTTTTTGATTCCCAAAAAGATGTATGCTTTTTAAAATAGGCTCCATAACCCGGACGAAAATATTCAATTTGATGAGAATGATTTTCGATGGCCTCACAAATAGCTTTGTTGCAAGCATCGATATCATCTGAAATGTCTTTCATTCGTTTAAAAATAAATGGATCGCCAGCATGCCCATGATTCGCTATGATGTGTCCATCCATATACATTTGTTTTACTATATGAGGATGTTTTTGTACGTTTTTCCCAATCAAACAAAAAACGACTTTCACATTGTGCTTTTTCAAAATGGAAAGTAAATCCATTGAAACATTATCAATGTTGTTTGGACCATCATCAAAAGTAAGTAGTACAGGTTTATAATCTGAATTACCTTTCAAGTTAGGGCGCACAATGGAATATCTTTCAACGGGAAGTATAGAAGCAAATGCGCTGATATTTTTAAATACTCTCATTTTTTTCGAATAGCATAAATCAATTCATCTTTAAATTCTCCATTTTTGAAAAGTGTTTTTTCAAATCTTCCTTCCAAAACAAATCCCGCTTTTTCCAATACTTTTTGTGAAGCAGCATTTGTTCCATAAGGGCGGGCAAAAATACGTGTGAAATCAAAATTTTTAAAACCGTATTCCACAATTTGGGCAATGGCTTTAGTAATAATTCCATTTCCCCAAAAGGTTTCTCCTAGCCAATATCCAAGTTCAGCATTTTTGCGGTGAACATCATCCTGAGGATGAATACCTATTCCACCACATGCTTCCCCATTTATATCAATTGCAAAAATATTCACAGGATCATTTTTTGTCGCCATTTCAATGAACATTTTTCCATTTTCTTTTGTGTATGGGTACGGAAATTTATCGGTTAAGTTGCTCGCAATTTTTGGATTGTTCGCATACTTAACAAAACTTTCTAAATCATTTATTGTAAACGGACGAAGAATGAAATGCATTTAAATAGAATTATTGTGAAACTTCCTGAATAGAAGGACATTTGTGAGTTCCATAAGTACAGAATACACAGCAGTCGCCTTCTTTTGGATGTAAAACAGCATTGCATTTTTCACAAGTGTAACTGAGTAAGCAAACATCGGTAGGTATTTCTTCCATTTTTTTATGGCCACATTTCGGACAAGTAATCTCGGATTTTGTTGATGTGCTAACAACTTTTACTGAATCTTCGTTTACAATAAGACTATCTTTTGTTTGCTCGTTTTTAGTCGTATTTGTGCTGGTGCTATTGCATTGAAAAAAGAAAAGAGTTCCTAAGACAATAATGAATGCAAAAATTGATCTTGTCATGGCTTAATATTTTTGAAGTAGGATAAATTTCTGTTACCAAGATACAAAAAATACATGTAAATAAAAAACGCCTCTCCAATTGAAAAGGCGTCCCTAATAACTATTTACTAATAACTATTACCTAAGAATTAATAATGTCCTCTAGCCTTAATACCTAATTCCACTTTTTTCAAAGCAGTAATGTAAGCACCAATACGCATAGTGGTTTTATAGTGTTGTCCGTTGTTCCAAACATTATCAAATGCAGCATGCATAGATGCATCGTGTTTTGCATTTACTTCATCCTCCGGCCAGTAATAACCTTGATTATTTTGTACCCACTCGAAATAAGAAACCGTTACACCACCACCATTCGCTAAAATATCCGGCACTACAATTATTCCTTTTTCATTTAATACATGATCTGCTTCAGCAGTAGTTGGACCGTTTGCGCCTTCAACAATTAATTTTGCTTTAATGTTATGGGCAATCTCTTCGGTAATCACATTTTGTAATGCAGCAGGAACTAATACATCAACGTTTGCAGTTAAAAGTTCAGATGCTTTAATTTCAATTCCGCCAGTAAATCCTTTTAATACATTACCGTTAGCTTTTGCATAATCCAAAGCAGCTTTAATGTCAATTCCTTTTTCGTTCCAAAGAGTTGCAGTATGATCACCAATTGCACAAATTTTAATTCCTTGTTCGAACAAGAAACGTGCAGCATGTGACCCCACATTACCAAACCCTTGAACAGCACAGGTTACCTTTTTAGCATCCAAGTTCATTTTTTTCAAAGCAGCCATAGTTGCAACCATAACGCCTCGCCCAGTTGCAGCATCGCGTCCCAATGAACCACCTAAACCAACTGGTTTCCCTGTTGTAACTCCGGGGAAATTTCCGCGATGAACTTTGTTATATGCTTCTACCAACCAAGCCATTTCTCTTCCACTTGTTCCCATATCTGGAGCAGGAATATCCTTTGTAGGACCAAATACATCAGCCAAAGCAACGGTATATGTTTTTGTTAAGCGCTCTAATTCGCCAATACTCATTTTACGTGGATCGCATTTAATTCCACCTTTTGAACCACCATAAGGTAAATTTGCTACAGCACATTTAAAGGTCATCCAAGCAGAAAGTGCTTTCACTTCATCATCACAAACATCCATTGCATAACGAATTCCTCCTTTTGATGGACCCAATACGGTTGAATGAATAGTTCTAAATCCTTCAAAAACTTGTAATTTTCCATCATCCATCATTACTGGAAGACTTACTTTCACTTGTTTTTGTGGATTTTTTAATACTGAGGTAACATCATCTGATAAGCCATAAATTTTTGCAGCCACGTCAAGTCTGGCAAGAACTGCATCAAACATACTGTCGTGACTTTCTACTGTTGTCTTAGTTGTCATAAATTTTTATGTTCGGTTCCTATTAATCTTTAGAGAGTCGGAACGCATTAAAGTCTGCGAATTTAAGTAAAATTATAAACTATGGAAAAAGTAATCGCTAAATCT
>JAYVZC010000144.1:0-4704 GCA_043783695.1 Bacteroidota bacterium | reverse complement strand
TCAACATTATTAAACAACACAACATTGTTCCTAAATTCAATAACACAATATTGAAAATGCTTAAATCGATGGGAATTTGAGATATATAATAGATTTTTGCATCCAAAGTAAATATCCCAAAATGCTCTTGTACCAATGCAATTGAAATGCCTACAATGTTTCCCCACAGCAATCCTTTTCCAATTAAATAAACTGCATTGTATAAAAATATTTTTTGAACGCTACTATTTTTTGCTCCCATCGCTTTTAAAATTCCAATCATGTTGGTGCGTTCTAAAATCAAAATCAACAATGCCGAAATCATATTTATTCCTGCAACAATTATCATCATCACTAAAATAAGAATCACGTTAATATCCATCATATCCAACCAACCAAAAATAGATGGATTGGTTTGTTTGATTGTCATTGCCACCAAACCTTGCCCAATCAATGCGTCTATATCATAACCAATTTCATCAATTTTTTTATAATCCTTTATCGCAATTTCAAAACCTGCGACTTCATCTTCTCTCCAGCCATTCATTTTTTGAATTCTTCTAATGTCTGTTAAAACAAGCGTTTTATCAACATCTTCCAAGCCTGTTTCATAAATTCCTGAAATATAAAAATCTTTTGCACTTGTTTCGGTTCTAGTTTTTACACCCAAACTATCAAATCTATCAACAATAAAATAAATAATCATTTTATCGTTTAACTTTAAGTTTAGCTTATCACTTAAATATTTTGAAATGACAATATTTTTAGAAACGGTATCGCCAATATCAAAACCTTTTCCTGCAACAAAATTTTTATTGAGAAAATCCCAATCATAATCTTTATCAATACCTTTTAATAAAATACCTTCGTTATCCGTTTTTGTTTTTACAATTCCGTTTTTGGTAGCATACACTTCAATGTGTCTGATTTCGGGATTGTTTTTAATTTGCTGTAAAAAAGGTTGAATTTTAGTGATGGGCTTGGGTTCGGCACTTACGTTATTATCATAATTGGTAATTTGAATGTGAGAGTTAAAACCAATCAATTTTGCTTTTATTTCGTTCTGAAAGCCTGTAACTATAGCAACAGATAATATCATTGCTGCCAAACCAAGCGTTATTCCCAAAACCGAAATACGCACAATTGGGCCTGAAAGTTGATTGGATGCACCTGACCCTGAAAGTATTCGTTTAGCGATGAAGTGTTCGATGTTCAAAATTTACTAGCTTTGTTTAGGATTAACCGTTTTACAAAAATACTACTTTATACCGAATAGGTATCTGTAAAGTCCAATGCTTGGACTAACAGCTACCAGCTCGGCATAAAACTAGAGTGATTTGATTAAAAATAATATTAACAGAAGTTTTACTATTTAAAGAATGCATAATTCTAATTTCAATAAAATAATACCATTTCGAAGCGTCACACTGAGCCCCATGCCTATCGGCAGGCTGGTAGTCGAAGTTTTCATAATCGCCACTCTACTTATATTTGCTTCTTTCGCAAATGCACAAGGCATTGTGGCAATCGAGAATACCACCAAAACTATTAACGATGTTAAGGTTGGAGCCGATAGAACCACAGAATATCTTCCACTACTAAAAGGTAAATCCATTGCTGTGGTTGCCAATCAATCTTCTGTTATCAAAAAAACACATTTGGTGGATAGCTTGATTACTCTTGGAATTAAAGTAAAAAAAGTATTTTGTCCGGAGCACGGTTTTCGCGGAACAGTTGATGCAGGTGAAAAAGTAGAAACTCAAAAAGATCCAAAAACAGGATTGAACATAATTTCTTTGTATGGAAAAAACAATAAAAAGCCAAAGCCGGAAGATTTAAAAGATGTGGACATTGTAATTTTTGATATTCAAGATGTAGGTGTTCGTTTTTATACTTATTTATCTACACTTCATTATGTGATGGAAGCGTGTGCTGAAAACAAAAAGCAATTGATTGTGTTAGACCGACCCAATCCAAACGGTTATTTTATTGACGGTCCTGTAATGGAAGATGCTTACAAATCTTTTTTAGGATTGCATCCTGTTCCAATTGTATACGGAATGACCATTGGAGAATACGCTCAAATGATTAACGGAGAAGGCTGGTTAAAAGCAGGAGTGAAGTGTGATTTAAAAGTAATTACTCTTGTTGGTTATTCTCACAAAGATTTATTTGAATTGCCTATTCGTCCTTCACCAAATTTGCCCAACATGAGTTCGGTTTATTTGTATCCGAGTTTGGGATTGTTTGAAGGAACCATCATTTCTGTGGGACGCGGAACCGATTTCCCTTTTCAAGTAATTGGACATCCAACTTTAACAAAAACAAATTACACCTTTACTCCACAAGCAAAGCCCGGAGCGATGGAACCAAAATATTTAGGGCAAGTTTGTAAAGGACATAATTTATCAGCATTTGGAAAAGAATATATCAAGAATACCAAAAAAATTAATTTGTTTTGGTTGATTGGAACCTATGCGAATACTCCCGACAAAACAAATTACTTTGATGAAAATTTCAATTTCCATGCAGGCAATTCCACTTTGCAACAACAAGTAAAAGATGGAATAACAGAAGATGCCATCCGCAAAAGCTGGGAACCAGGAATTGCAAAATTCAAAGTGGTAAGAAAAAAGTATTTGTTGTATAAGGATTTTGAGTAGAAATAAAAAGAAACAATTAAATAAAAAAAATGGGAGCAGTAAAAGTAGAATATACAGTTAAGCCGGAATATGTGAGCACTAAATAAAGCTAATATTCAAAAAGTAATGGATGAGTTGCAAGCATTGGGAGATATTGGCGTATTGTATACATCTTAAGTGCAAGACGATGTTGGCGACCTGCCAACAGGACTTACAAACTTAAAATCAGTTTTAGAAAAACAATAATTTGAACATCTTGAAAAGACCGGTTGCAATTTTTTTATTGCAACCGGCCTTTTTGTTTAAATCGTTCATTTTTCAATTACTATTTTGAATCGTTATTATTCCTATCTTTAGAGTAAACACATTCAAGTAATGAAGTCAATAAAAAGCACTCTTCTTTTTTGTTTATTATATCAGATTGAAATAATGTATTCACAAGATAGCTGCATTGTTGCAGGAGATTCTACTTTGGCTCATTATACTAACCTCATACCTGATGTGAACCTTGTTTCTTACGGTGGTTGGCTCCCCCCAGACAGCTTAGACATAGACTTAAACAATGATGGAATTTTCGATTTTACAGTTTTTGAATGGAAAGTATCAAATTGGATTGGTGATAGTTGGGGACATTCGCGCATAGTTGCCTATGGACAAAATACAATTCTTGTCAACTCAACTAATCAAATTATTCCTGACACATTAAGCAACACCGACACCATTTGTACAAATGGTGTATGGAAAAATGCAGGTTTTTTTTTCAAATATCTTTCTTCCTTTGACACCAGTGCAAATTATTATAATTACGAATGGATGAACAAAGCTGATCGTTATGTTGGATTGAAATTAGTGAATTCAATCGATTCAACTTTTGGCTGGATTCAAATTTATGCAGCAAGCACAACCTCTGTTTTAGTAAAGAATTACGGTTGCGGAAGCATTACACCTTATGTTGCACCATTACCTTCTGTTTCATCAGATATTATCATTTATCCTAATCCGACATACGATATTGTTAATATCAATTTGTCGAGTTATTCAAGTTATGAAATAAAACTTTATAATGATGTTGGAGAAATTGTTTATCAAAATATAGGGAATCAAAAGCTGGTAGATTTGAGTGGTTTGCCAATTGGCTTGTATGTGTTAAAAATTATTACATTAGATAAAACATTTACAGAAAAAATTATAAAAAGAAAAAAGCTGAATTAGATATTCCATATTAGAATTACATGTCAATCCTACTCTCAAAAAAACAGCTCCTCCTCCTTTTAACCATTTTCATTTTTCAATTTTCCTATTCTCAGGAATTAAAACGCATTCGTCATTTCGGAAAAAACAAAGGGCATATCAAAATGTATATGCATACTCCGCCCAACATAGATAAAACAAAACCTGCGCCCATGGTTGTAGTGTTGCATGGTTGTTTGCAGTGCGCTACTAAAGTTCAAAAACAATCGGGTTGGAGTGCTTTGGCAGATGAGCAGGGCTTTTATGTTTTGTATCCGCAACAGCGAGGAATTAATAATCCACAAAGATGTTTTAAATGGTATAAACGAAAACATACCAACAAAGGAAGAGGAGAAAATGCATCCATTAAACACATGGTGGATTACATGCAATCAAATTACAAAATTGATTCAAGCAGGATTTTTATTACGGGGTTATCAGCAGGAGCTGCTATGAGTGTAATCATGATGGCAGATTATCCAGAAACATTTAATGCAGGAGCTATTTTCGCAGGTGGTGCTTACAAATCAGGAAACGGAATGGTAACGGCTATGATGGCGATGGTAGGTTGGAGAGTGAAGTCGGCAGAAAAATGGGGAAACATTGTACGCAAACAAAATCCAACTTATAAAGGAGAATATCCACGCATGATTATTTATCAAGGAAACAGTGATTGGATTGTGAATAGAACGAATGGAAAAGAAATGATGAAACAGTGGACCAACTTACATGGCATTAGCACTACACCAACCGAAAGTATTGATGGTTTTGTAACTATCAAAGATATTCACCGTCATGCTTATGATAGTCCAACACAAAAAGAAGCGGTAGTTTTTTATAAAGTAGATAAATT
>JAYVZC010000143.1:0-4715 GCA_043783695.1 Bacteroidota bacterium | reverse complement strand
AGAAAGGAAACTTGGTTGCACAAGCTGCTCATGGTTTGATGAAAGACTCCAAAGATTTTAATTTCATTGGTAATATTGAAGGGCGTGATATTTTTAGTGACCACACCGATGTTACTGTTTGCGATGGTTTTACGGGGAATGTTGTTTTGAAACAAGCAGAGGCTTTGTATTCAATGATCCGTAAACGTAAAATCAAAGATGAATACTTCGATCGCTTTAATTATGAAATTTATGGTGGGACTCCGGTTTTAGGAATTAATTCTACTGTTATGATAGGACATGGAATATCAAATAATGTTGCCGTAAAAAATATGCTCTTGCTTACAAAAACAATCATTGAAGCAAATCTTACAGATAAAATTAAACTAGCATTTCAATAAATGAAAACTACCGCTGCTATTACGGCTGTTGCCGGATACGTTCCAGAATATATTCTTTCTAATGAAGAGTTAGAAAAATTAGTTCCAACTACTTCAGAGTGGATTGAAACAAGAACAGGAATTAAAGAACGCAGAATTTTAAAAGGTGAAGGATTAGGAACTTCCGATATGTGTGTAAAAGCCATTGAAGAACTTTTGAAAAAACGTGGCATTACAGCTTTGGATATTGATATGATTATTGTTGGAACAGTAACTCCCGATTATGTTTTCCCATCTACATCAAATGTTATCTGTGATAAAATTGGAGCAACCAATGCCTGGGGATTTGATTTGTCGGCAGCATGTTCAGGTTTTGTTTATTCATTAGCTACCGGTGCTCAGTTTATTGAGACAGGAAAATATAAAAAAGTAATAGTTGTTGGTGCAGATAAAATGTCGGCAATACTTGATTATACCGATCGTTCAACTTGCATTATTTTTGGTGACGGAGCGGGAGCTGTTTTATTAGAGCCCAATAATGATGGATATGGAGTCCTTGATACGATATTAAGAGCAGATGGATCAGGAAGAAAATACTTACATCAAAAAGCAGGCGGATCTGTAAAGCCACCAAGTCACGAAACAGTTGATGCAAAAGAACATTATGTTTTTCAGGATGGGCAACCGGTTTTCAAACGTGCTGTTGTTGGTATGGCAGAAGTATCGGCTGAGATTATGGAAAAAAATAATTTGAAATCCGATGATGTAGCATGGTTGGTTCCGCATCAGGCAAATAAACGTATTATTGATGCAACAGCTAATCGTATGGGGTTGCCACCTGAGAAAGTAATGTTGAATATTCAAAAATATGGTAACACAACTGCAGGAACAATTCCTTTGTGTTTGTGGGATTATGAAAAACAATTGAAAAAAGGAGATAATATTATCCTCTCGACTTTTGGTGCAGGATTTACCTGGGGAGCAATTTATTTGAAATGGGCGTACGATAGTAAATAGAAGATAGCAGACAATAGACAAAAAGAATGGTACAGATAACGAATTGAAAAAACGAAAAAACGAATCTAGAATCTTAAAAAATTAATGACTAGTAATTTGTAACTGACAAACACAGACCTGCCTACCGCAGGCAGGTTCGCAAAATTCGTAAAATATTAGTTATCCGTACAAGTAATAAATAAATCTCTAAATAATAATAATAATGAAACTGAACGAAATTCAAGATTTGATCAAATTTGTAGCTAAGTCGGGCGTAAGCGAGGTAGAGTTAGAAACAAAAGATGTAAAAATTATTATAAAAACACCGGCAGGTAAAAAAGAGCAAGTGTTTGTGCAATCAACAAATCCGGTTGCTCAGTCGTTTGTTCAAGCTGCTCCGGTTACTCAACAGATTGCTGAAACAAAAACTCCTGAAATAAAAACTCCGGTTGGGGACGATGAATCAAAATACATTACAATAAAATCTCCAATGATCGGAACATTTTATCGTTCCTCTTCTCCAGACAAACCATCTTTTGCAAATGTTGGTGATGATGTAGTAGAAGGAAAAGTAATTTGCATTATCGAAGCAATGAAACTGTTCAACGAAATTGAATCGGAAGTAAAAGGTAAAATTGTGAAAGTATTGGTAAATGATGCTACTCCAGTTGAGTACGACCAACCATTATTTCTTGTTGATCCTTCATAGTTAATAAATATTCCTATACAGATAGCGAATAAAAACGAATATTACGAACCTGCCTGCGGTAGGCAGGTCTGTGTTTTACTTGGATGTAACATCAAATTTAATTTGAGCGTTTAGATTCGTAAAGATTAGTTATCCGTACCTAAAGAAAAAGAGATGTTCAAAAAAATACTTATAGCAAACAGAGGTGAAATTGCATTGCGCATTATTCGTACCTGTAAAGAAATGGGAATAAAAACGGTGGCTGTTTATTCAACTGCTGATAAAGATTCCTTGCACGTAAAATTTGCTGACGAGGCCGTTTGTATCGGACCTCCTCCAAGTAAAGAATCCTACTTAAATATTCCAAGTATTATTTCGGCAGCTGAAATCACCAATGCGGACGCCATTCATCCCGGATATGGTTTTCTTTCTGAGAATGCAAAATTTTCAAAGATATGCCAAGAGCATAATATAAAATTTATTGGAGCATCACCGGAGATGATCAATTCAATGGGAGATAAAGCATCTGCAAAATCAACTATGATCGCAGCTGGCGTTCCATGTGTTCCGGGTTCAGAAGGATTGTTGGAAAGTGCAGAGCAAGCAAAAGAATTAGCTCCGAAAGTTGGATATCCCGTTATCATCAAAGCAACTGCCGGTGGTGGTGGAAAAGGAATGCGCATTGTCTGGAAGGAAGAAGAGATGGATGCTTTGTACGATTCAGCATTTAAAGAAGCGGAAAATGCTTTTGGAAATGGTGCAATGTATATGGAGAAATACATTGAAGAACCTCGCCACATCGAAATTCAAATTGTGGGTGACCAATACGGAAAAGCTTGTCACTTATCGGAGAGAGATTGTTCTATTCAAAGACGTCATCAAAAATTAGCGGAAGAAACTCCTTCTCCGTTTATGACGGACGAGTTGCGCGATGCAATGGGGACGGCTGCAATTAAAGCGGCTCTTGCTGTAAAATATGAAGGTGTGGGAACAGTTGAATTTTTGGTTGACAAGCACCGCAATTTTTATTTCATGGAAATGAATACACGTATTCAGGTTGAACATCCAATTACCGAAGAAGTAATTGATTACGATTTAATACGTGAACAAATATTAGTTGCTGCCGGAGTTCCCATTTCCGGAAAAAATTATTTCCCGCAATTGCATGCAATCGAATGCAGGATAAACGCAGAAGATCCATTTAATAATTTTCGCCCTTCACCGGGTAAGATAACGGTATTGCATACGCCAGGTGGACATGGTATTCGTGTAGACTCTCACATATATGCCGGCTATACTATTCCTCCGAATTATGATAGTATGGTTGCAAAATTAATTACTGTTGCACAAACACGTGAAGAAGCAATTGCTAAAATGCACCGTGCTTTGAGTGAGTATGTAATTGAAGGTGTTAAAACGACTATTCCTTTTCACCTGAAATTAATGAAAGACGAAAATTTTATCAAGGGAAATTATACCACAAAATTTTTGGAAGATTTTGATCTGACGGAATAAGATTTCTCGATAAGCTTGAAACGAAAAGTCACAATGGATAATTTATACCGAATCGGTATCTGTAACCTGCCTGCCGGCAGGCAGGTAGTCCAATAATTGCTTTGCAATTTTGCACTATAACCGTTACTCTCTCGGCATTTACAATACTAATCTCAAAATATCCTTTGGACTATTTTGAGCTAAGTATTGGTATTAGAGCTTCGTTGTTTTTTTTGGTCGTGTTTGTCTGTCATTGTGGAATATTGTCGATGTAATTGTTGGTATAGGTTTGGTTAGCTCACTATTCTTTAATAGACAACCGAAGTAAAGACTATATTTTATTACTAAATTTGCCCTATGAGCAATATTAAATTGTTTGAAAGCAAACAAATCAGAACGGTTTGGAATGAGGCAGACGAAAAATGGTATTTCGTTGTAGCAGATATTATTCAAGTGCTGAAGGATAAGCGGGGCGAGCATAGCGTAACGAAGCCTAGAAATGAAAAAGTCGCCTCCGAATTAACAGAGGACGACTTATCGTTCACACACCAATCAAACACTATTTTTTTGAATCGAGCATCAACACTTCGCTCACTTCAATTTCGGTTACGTAACGCTTAATCCCTTCTTTATCGGTATAATTGTTATTTATCAATTTCCCTTCAATGGCTACTTCACTTCCTTTTTTCAAGAATTTTTCTACTATTTCAGCCGTTTTTCCCCAGGCAATTAAATTATGCCATTGTGTGTCTGTTACCTTTTCACCTTTTGCATTTTTATAGGTTTCGTTTGTAGCGATACTCATTTTGGCTAATTTTTTTCCACCATTTAATGCTTTCACTTCTGGATCCATTCCTAGGTGACCAATCAATTGTACTTTGTTGCGTAATGCGTTCATCTTGTTTTTTGTTTTGTGTACCCGCTTATAGGCAGATACTAGTTTATAATTTATTTTTTTGTTTTGTCAAAAAACGTTTGATTGTTTTGACGGTGCAAATGTGTGGAGATTCTCAATCCCGATTCGGTTGATAAACGTTTATATGCGAATTTATCCGTGTATACACGGGTAGAACGGATAATTTTTATACTTTAGCGCCACTAAAAACAAAACTCCTAGTGTTTTAGCATTAAAAAAACGTAGTATTAATTTATGCCATCGCTTTACTCCAGCAGGCAAA
>JAYVZC010000142.1:0-4729 GCA_043783695.1 Bacteroidota bacterium | reverse complement strand
TCTTTTATCTAAACAAGATAAAAACGGTAGCTGGACAGGCTTAAGCCACTCCATCACTTATTCACAAGGACAATCATTAATAATAGAAACAACATCTCTAAGTATCCTTGCAATGTTAAAAACACAAGGAAAAAATGCAAATGCATTACAAAGTGCTGTTCAGTATTTGATTGGCGCAAGAAGTGGATCCGGAGTTTTCAGTTCTACACAAGGAACAATCTTAGCATTGAAAGCTTTAACAGAGTATGCTAAATTCAGCAAAAAAACAAATGAAGATGGTACAGTTGCCATTTTTGTAGATGGAAAAAAAGTTGCTGAAAAATCATACAAGGCCGGAGAAAAAGGTTCGATTCTGATCGAGGGAATGGAAGAATTTGTAAAAGGTGAAGGAAAACACGATGTGAAAGTAAAATACATCGGAGTAAAAACACCATTGCCTTATTCAGTTTCTGCAACATGGAACACAACTCTTCCTGTAAGTGATGCAATTTGTGCAATTGATTTAAAAACAAAGCTTGCGACAAAAATAGCTAATGTTGGTGAAACAGTTCGTATGACTGCAACCATTACTAACAAAAAGAATGAAGAAGTTCCAAGTACTATGGCAATTATCGGAATTCCTGCTGGATTTACAGTTCAACCTTGGCAATTGAAAGAATTGCAAGACAAAAAAGTGTTTGACTACTACGAAATTGTTGGAAATAACATTGCTGTATACTATCGTGGTCTTGGGCCAAAAGCTGTGAAAGAAATCAATTTGGATCTGAAAGCAGAAATGCCGGGAGAATACGATGCACCAGCTTCTTCAGCTTATTTATATTACACCAATGAATTCAAAACTTGGAGTGGATTAGAAAAAGTAACCATCAAAAAAGCAGTAATTTAATTTTAACATTTTTTTAGAATGTTTTAAATAATAAAAATTAAAATAAACCGTTTAATAGAAAAACAAATGAATAGTCGCAGAGAGTTTAGAGAGATAATAAAGACTAGTAGAGAAGGTAGCACTCCAAAATCATTATTACGGAACTTGTTCCGGGCTCTGCGATTGTTCATTTTCTTTTTCTTCTTCAGCAGCAATGCCTTTTCGCAAAACGTAGGAAATCAACAATACGATTTAAATGATCCTCGAAATCCTGATTGTCCTTGTCACAAATTACAAAAGCTAGCGGATGATGAATACAATAAAATCAAGAACAACGATATTCAACAACAGTTTGCATCAAATTTGAATGTTTCGAATTTGAATAATATCGACAACAATATTATCGTTCAAGACAATAATTTTAATCCAAGACAAAACAATTTCAAACAATTGGATAATCAAGTCGATAATGTTGGAAACGACAATTCATCTCAGCAAGCAAAAAGAGATTTTAGCCCTAATAGAAGTACTTCATCAGTAGGATCTGGAAGTTCTGGATCAAAAGTTAAAAAGAAGAAATCGGGACAATTGCTCCGTAAAAAACTTTACAGAGCCAAATTAAAGAATTCTAAAATAAGAAAAGTCAGACCTAATTATTCTGTCTGTTACAAATGGTAATTAAAGCAATCTAAATTGCTTAGAATGATGAATCGCATGTTTGTGCAACAAATGTGTCCACTCTTCAAAATTAAAATCACCAAAAAAAGGATTTGTAATAATTGCCCCTCTATTTGTTTCAAAATAATTTATGAATGCGGTTATCTGATAATTGTATTCAGCAATTGCATCCTTCATAGTTGCTTTTGTAATCGGAGATGGAAGATCCGACAATATTGCATTTGGAGTATTTGGTTTAAATTCTTTATCACTCATTGCAAAATCCTTGTATCTGCCGACCAAATCAGGAGTTGTATGTAACTTTTGATTGTTCTTTCCAGTAGCTTGACTCACAGAATCAGTCATGTGTTCCACCATTTGTTGTCCGTTCATTACTCCCCACTCGCCTTTTGCTTCAGGATTTAAGTTTTGTAATAATTTCGGGAATTCTGTTTTAATAAAGTTTAATTTGTCCATTAGTTCGTCTTTATTTTTAACTCTTTAGGAAAATCGGTCTTAACAATATACACACCATTCATGGGATTTTCCATTGGTGTAGCATCTCTTAAATAAAAATACAAATGTGTGTCGTTTGTTTTTTCATCTACTACCTTTTCTGTTTTCTTCAATAGCTTTTTTGAAACAGCAAACTGCATTGTTTTACCAGTTTCCGTAATACAATCAACAATGGTCATATCCCAGATATCAAAGCTAAACGATTTGTCGTCAGGAAAAAATCCCGCCAACTTATAAATTGCATTGTTTACAATTTTGAATTCTTTTACTTGCTCCGAAACTTGAAATTCATCTTCCCACAAGTGTTTGATATTGTCTTCCGACTCTTCGCCATTGTATAAATCATCCGCTAAACCATTATTGAATTCGGAATTCACTAATATAAAATGTAAATGTAAGTTCATAGGTACGAATAACGAATTAAAACGAATTTATTAATCTGTGTGTTAAAATGAATTTTATAATTTTAAAGTTACTCCTTTTAAGGAATAATGTGTTTCTAATTTTTTTGATTTTTTGTTTTTAAAAACAAGATCCATAATATTATCGTAGTTATAAGAAAAAAACCTCCTACTGTTGTAAGTGCCGAATGAATACTTGTCACTTTACCTGTCGAATCAATTATTGGCATATTCCACATAGTAATCATTCGAATGATACTAACTACGAAAGCGATTATTGAAGTAAGAATTGCAAAAATCAGATATCGCTTTTTTCTTTTATTCATTAACTCTTCGTTTCTTTCCAAGTCTTATAAATATCTTGTTGTTTCGGTCTATCTTTTTCAACCTCACGCAAAGGCTGACACTCTTTCAGCGTTGCTCTACAATCAGCTGGTAATTGCTGATACAATTTTGTTCCTTGTGTTTTCCATTCAATTATTTCATTACTCACATCTTTCACAATTTTTGCTGGATTTCCTACCACTACTTTTCTTTCTGGAATTATAGTATTTGCTGGAACAAAACACAAAGCACCAATGATACAATTATCACCAATCACAACATCATCCATCACAACTGCATTCATTCCGACCAAAACATTTTTCCCAATTGTGCCACCATGAATAATTGCACCGTGACCAATGTGTGCTGCTTCCTTTAATAAAACAGTCGTACCCGGAAACATATGTATAGTACAATTCTCTTGAACATTGCAACCGTCTTCAATAATAATTTGTCCCCAATCGCCACGAATAGCAGCACCTGGTCCAACATAAACATTTTTTCCAATGATTACATTTCCTGTAACAGTAGCATTCGGATGAATGAATGCACTCTCGTGAATGACTGGTTTATACCCGTTGAATTCGTAAATCATTTGCCCCTCCTAGCCTCCCCTAAAGGTGAGGAATAGATTTTAGTTAATATTTTATTTATTCGCCACACATCTCCCCTTTAGGGGAGAATAAAAGAGGGCATTTAACATTTCTCTATAATAACAGCATAACCTTGTCCAACACCGATACACATTGTTACCAATGCATATTTTTTATTTTGTTCATTCAACTCAATAGCCGCTGAATTTAAAATTCTTGCTCCGCTCATTCCCAATGGATGCCCTAAAGCAATCGCTCCGCCATTTGGATTTATTCTTGAATCATTGTCAGCAATTCCTAATGCACGTGTGCATGCTAATGCCTGTGCTGCAAATGCTTCATTCAATTCAATCAAATCAATATCTTTCATTGTTAAGCCTGCACGTTTCAATGCCATGCTGGTTGCTTCAACCGGACCAATTCCCATAATTCTTGGCTCCACTCCTGCTACTCCGCTGGAAACAATTCTTGCTTTTGGAATTAGGTTGTATTTTTTGATGGCATCTTCAGAAGCCAATAAAATAGCAGCTGCTCCGTCATTTAATCCCGATGCATTTCCTGCAGTTACTGTTCCGCCTTCTTTTTTAAATGCTCCTTTTAATTTTGATAATCCTTCCATCGTAGTATCAGGACGAATAAATTCATCTTTATCAAACATCTTTGAATCACCTTTCTTTTGAGGGATTGAAACTCCAATAATTTCTTTTGCAAATCGACCTTTATTTTGAGCTGCTGTTGCTTTTTGCTGAGACCACAATGCAAATTTATCTTGATCTTCTCTGGAAATTTTATCTCTGTCTGCCAAATTCTCAGCAGTCTCTCCCATTGCATCCACTCCGTAAAGTTCTTTCATTTTTGGATTAATGAATCTCCAACCAAAAGACGAATCAAACATTTGCTGATCACGACCAAATGCAGAAGATGCTTTCGACATCACCCATGGTCCGCGTGTCATGTTCTCTACTCCACCTGCAATCATCAAATCTGCTTCACCAATCATAATACTTCTTGCTGCCGACATAGACGCTGACAATCCAGATGCACATAAACGATTTACTGTTTCACCGGGAACTTGATATGGCAATCCAGCCAACAACAAAGCCATACGCGCCACATTACGATTGTCTTCCCCTGATTGATTTGCACAACCTAATAATACATCACTGATTTGTTTTGCATCAATACCTGGATTGCGTTTTATTAATTCTTTTAAAACAATCGCAGCTAAATCATCGGTACGAATCGTTGATAATGTTCCTCCAAAATTTCCAATTGGAGTACGAACTCCGTCAATAATATAAGCGTTTTTCATAGTATATTTTTTTCACTACTAAGTTCACTAAGTTTATTTCTAAAAAATTCTTTGTGTTCTA
>JAYVZC010000141.1:0-4729 GCA_043783695.1 Bacteroidota bacterium | reverse complement strand
CTAATTTTGCTAGGATGTGGATTGCACAATCTGAGAATAAGGAAAAGAAAAAAAACAATAATAACAATAATAAATTAACTTATATAATGTCTAATATTGATAAAACAATTCAATTGGATTATGCTTTTAATTTAGATATTGATAATGGATATAATGAATTAAGAATCAATACAGGAACTCCTCCAAATGCAATTTATTCTACTGCAGCCTGTCTCAACTTTGGTAATTGCCCAACTGAAATAGCTGGAACCTTAAAACAATTGTCTCCTGTGGCAGCAAACAACAATAAGTGGCAATTTGATAATAATCTTCCCTTACTTACATATCCAATAACTTCTCCAACTGCAGAGGATAAGTTTACAGAGGTTTTTTCAACTATTAATGGTAGCAGATTACACTTTACTGATGTCTCACAAAGTAACAAAAAACCTTGTGGTTTCTACGATCCTACACCTTGTTCAACCTGCCCTGCTAGTTTTTTAACAGTTTGCCCTACTTGTAATACAATAAACACTCCTTCTTTTATAAATAAAAAAACAAATGTTGCTGTACAGGAAGCAATGACCAAAATGGACACAACTATTACTAATGGACACAAACAGGCTGTAGATATGTTTCATCAAGTATTAAAATATCCAATTCCTGCACCAACTGATGGGGATAAATTTGTAACTAATATTGCAGAAAGGGAAATGATTGTTTCATTAGTGCAATCCATCGAAAGCAATCAAGTATTTGTATCTGATTCAACTATTGCCCCTGAAGTTGTAAAAGCTTTAGAAATCCAAGATGACAAAATACTAAAAGCAAACATAGATAATATATACTTAGATAGATTATATGGAAGCATTGATAAAGCATTAATTAATTACATTGCAAAACATAGATTAGAAGCACTATCAATACTAGATAATATTTTAACATTTGTGCAGCCAAACGAGCTGGAATATGTAACTTATATTCGCTGTCTTATAAATAATGAGCAACTATTAATGTCCAGACAAATTAATCAAGTAGAATTTTTGAATTCTGTTTCATTATGTGTGCCACCAAATAGAAACATTCGAAAATCATTATCATTTTTTCCTACTACTGAAACTGAAGAGGAAATTGATGAATATCATATTTCACTTTTTCCAAATCCATCTTCTAATCAATTATTTTTAGAATATAATTTATCAGAAATTAAAGAGGCAAGATTTATTGTTTATGATATTACAGGAAAAATATTATTTGAAAAAGTTTTAAAAGGTGGGAATCGCACCGAAGAAATAACTGACTTGCAATTATCAAGTGGAGTTTATCTTTATAAAATAATTACATCAGATAATACTATTCTTAAACAATCTAAGTTAACTATTATAAAATAGATTATTTAATATTTCTGAAACATGAAAAAAATATTCTTATCTGTAAGTTGTCTTTTTGCTACAATATTTACAATCGCACAATCGCCCACTTTTCAATGGGCAAAAAAGATTGGTGGATTAGGTTCTGACTATGGTCAGTCCATTGCAGTTGACGCATCCGGCAATGTCTATACAACAGGGGCATTTGCAGAAACAGTTGATTTTGATCCTGGGCCAGGAACTGTTAATTTAACTGCACCCGGAGGTTCCAGCATGTTCATTTCAAAATTAAATCCATTAGGAAGTCTAATCTGGGCAAAAAGTATCGGACCCGGAAGCGGAAGTTTAAGTGCTTCCGGTTACTCCATTATTATAGATATAACAGGCAATGTGTATACTACAGGATACTTTCAGGGAACGACTGATTTTGATCCGGGTCCGGGTATATTTAATTTAACTACTGCTGGTTTCAATGATGATATATTTATTTCAAAATTAGACTCCTCTGGAAATTTTATATGGGCAAAAAGTATTGGGGGAAGTTCTTACGATGATGGACTTTCTATTTCAATAGACTCAGCGAGCAATGTCTATACTAGCGGATATTTCGAAGGAACAGCAGATTTTGATCCGGGGGCGGGAATATATAATTTAACTCCAATGGGATTTCGCGATATATTCATTTCAAAATTAGATTCCTCCGGCAACTTTGTCTGGGCAAAAAGCATGGGAGGTACAGGTTCTTCATTTGATAACGGGTGGTCCATTACAACAAGTGCTTATGGAAATATTTATATTACCGGTGCATTCCAATCAACAGTCGATTTCGATCCCGGTGCTGAAATGATTAATTTAACCTCGGCCGGTTCTGCAGATATTTTTATATTAAAATTAGATGCCTCCGGAAATTTTATTTGGGTAAAACAAATAGGAGGAACTTCGAATGATGTCGGACTTTCAATTAAATTAGATGGATCAGATAATATATATACCACCGGTCAATTTACCGATATCGTAGATTTCGATCCAAACACAGGAACATTTTATTTAACCCCGGCTGCTAGTGGCAGTACTGATGTTTTTATTTCAAAAATTGATTCATCCGGAAATTTTATTTGGGCTAAAAGCATAGGAGGCCCTACTGTTGATGGTGGTTATTCTATTGCTTTAGATTCATATAACAATGTTTATACTACAGGCTTTTTCAAAGGAACAGCTGATTTTGATCCGGGTTCTGGAGTAGTTAATTTAATCGCTACGGGTCCTCAAGATATATTCATTTCACAATTAGATTCTCTTGGAAATTTTGTTTGGGCAAGAAATATGGGTGGTAGCGGAGCCTATAATATAGGAAACAGTATTGCAATTGATACAGCAAACAATGTATATACTACAGGGGCTTTTTCAGGAACAACAGATTTTGATCAGGATACCGGAGTTTTTAATATCTCTTCTGGAGGAGGAACATCTTATGACATTTTTGTACATAAAATGAGTCAAACGCCACTGGGAATAGCTGAATATCATCCTGAGAACAATGTCATTCTTTACCCAAATCCATCATCAAATCATTTTTTTTTAGAATATGATTTATCAGAAATTAAAGAGGCAAGATTTATTGTTTACGATATTACAGGAAAAATATTATTTGAAAAAGTTTTAATTGGCGGGAAACATACCGAAGAAATAACTGACTTACAATTAACAAGTGGGATTTATCTTTATAGAATAATTACTTCAGACAATACTATTCTTAAACAATCTAAGCTGACTATTATTAAGTAAATATTTTTGTTGAAATTAATAAATTCCAATATGTTTTATTATAAAAAGTGGGCAATCGTAATTCCGATGGCAAATGAAGAGCAAGATTTCAAACCTTTTATTGAAATGCTTAATTTTGTGATTGATGAATTAAACCCAGGAAGTGTATATTTTATTATTGATAAAGCATCTACTGATAAAACATTAGAACTTTCTCAGGCATTATCGGCAAAAGACTCAAGATATGTTACCGTATGGTCTCCCGAAAATAAAAATGTTGTAGATGCGTATGTAAAAGGTTTAAGAGTTGCTTATGATGCCGGTCATGATATTATTATTGAAATGGATGCCGGACTATCACATGATCCGAGAGCAATTCCAATGTTCTTACGTGTTTTGAATGAAGGTAACGAATGTGCTTTTGGTAGTCGTTTCATTAACGGTGGCTCCATGGGCGATTCTCCTTTTAAAAGAAGAGTGCTTTCTAAAACAGGAACCATATTAGCAAATATGTTATTGGGAACAAAGTTGCGTGATATGACTTCCGGCTATCAAGGCTTTCATCGTGATGTGGTTGGTAAAATTATCAATCACGAATTTAAATCCAAAGCGCATTTCTATCAAACAGAATTGCGTTACTTATTAAGAAAGCACAGAACTGTTGAAGTTCCTATACACTACCAAGCACCTTCTCCACGCGTTTCTAAAAGTGCAATTAAAAATGCTTATCAAACGCTTTTCTATTATTTCTTTCAACGAATAACATCCAAACCAAAGGAATTATAACTGAAATGCAAAAGCGAGTTGTTGTAACGGGTGCATCCGGACATATTGGTTATCATGTGGCTTCGCAATTGCTTGAATTGGGTTTTGATACAACTCTTTTGATTCGAAAAGAAAATCAAAATATTTTTCTGCTAAAAAATAAAGGTGCGAAAATTCAAATAGTAAATTTACTTTCTCCTGATTCTTATTCTTCTCTTCTTGAAAATTGTGATGCGCTTTTTCATATTGCGTCTGAAAATACAACTGATACAAGCGATGAAAAAAGAGTTATTGAAAACACATTTGAACTTTCTAAAATTGTAATCGATACTGCGATCAGCAAAAATGTAAAAACTATTATTTATACCAGTTCCGTAGTTGTTCTTGGAAGATCATCCAATCCAAGCATTCTTATCAATGAAAATAATAAAGCGGATTATTTAGAAAGTCCGTATGTAAAAGGAAAATTTTTAGCTGAAGAATATTGCGATAAACTTATTAAAGAAAAAACCGTTGACATTCGAAGGTTATACCCATCTTGGGTTGTAGGCAACAACGATTTAAAATTAACTCCCCCACATAAAATCATTAAAGATTATTATTTGAAGGGACAAAAATTTTATTTCTCTGGAGGAATTTCTGTTGCTTCTGTAAATGAAGTAGCAAAAGCTCATATTAATGCTTGGCTGATTGGAAAACCAAATGAAAAATACATTGTTGCAGGAAACAATATTTCGTTCAAAGCATTTTATACACTTCTTTCAAAATATTGCGGACACAAATCTCCATCTATATTTTTACCGAAAATATTTATTTATTTAGGAGCTGTTGCAGCGAAAATAATTCTTGGA
>JAYVZC010000140.1:0-4744 GCA_043783695.1 Bacteroidota bacterium | reverse complement strand
CCGTTGTGTATGCCGCAGAGCTGAAAGATTGACCATTCACCTCTCTGAAGACAGTTTTGTTGCCGATTTAGTGATAAAATACCTCAATCGTCTAAGCGATTATCTGTTTGTTCTGTCCCGAAAACTGAGTCAGGATTTAAATGCCAAGGAAATTCCTTGGAAGCCCCGTTTCTCGACAGGCTCGAAATGATAATAGGCTTTCAAGTCCATGTACATTCCATTAAAACCCAATATTAATAGCTGTTTAATAAATAAAACACTTTCGTTCTTTGATTACTGGAATAAATTTTTACTTTTGCAGAAATAACGACAGATAGCAAAACATTATAAAAATTTATTTTAGAACGTAACAACTAAAAAGTTTTTGCGTTCTAAACTCAAAACGAACACTATGTATTGGACACTTGAATTAGCAAAAAACTTAGAAGATGCACCTTGGCCGGCATCTAAAGATGAATTAATTGACTTTGCAATCCGTTCAGGAGCACCAATGGAGGTGATTGAAAATCTTCAAGAGATTGAAGACGAAGGAGAGGTTTATGAATCCATTGAAGAGATATGGCCTGATTACCCTACAAAAGAAGATTTTTTCTTCAATGAAGATGAATATTAATTAAAAAACCCCTCTGAAGATGTATCGGAGGGGTTTTTTAATGAGGCGTTCATTTATTTTTTATCTTCATCTTTCGTATCAGTAGGCTCAATAACCTTTTTGATATAAACTCCATTCGAATCAAAAATATAGTCTGCCTTATCAACTTCTGCTTCATAGCTAACCGCACCTTTAGCATCTGTAATTTTAGACGCCTCAGCTATTTTTTTACCTGGCATATTCTTAGTACAATAATCACTTACCGCTTTTGGTAAGTCAGAAACATTTATTTCTACTTCCGTTGCGATTAATTGTCCGTTTGGTCCAAATTCAACCGAAGTTTCCACTTTGTTTTCGGTAAATTCTGCTTCATAGTTATTTCCTTCTTTTTCCCATTTATCTACTTTTGCGCTGGGATGTAACTTTGAAAAAGAAGTTTTAATTGCAGGAGGAACATCTGCCTCTTTAACTTGTTGAGCATTTAGGGAGATTGATACAATTCCTAATGCAAATAATAAAATTGATTTTTTCATGAGATTGTCTTTTTTATGAAATATAAATGTATTGAATTATTACTTACAATACAATAATAAATGATGATTCTTTAGAAACTCAAATTTAATTACTTTTTTCTTTGATTTTCGTTTTAATATTAAATATACATATCGCATGTTATAGTGTTGAAAAAATCGGGGGACTAGTGTAGATAGCTTTTGGGTATTGTTCGTTAAATTTGTATAAAGTAACAGCAAGCAAAACAACGTTTTCACTTAGCTTAATAATTAATTTTGTTTTGGGCTCTGGTACTAAATTATAGATTGTCAATTGGAGGCACTTATAATAAAGTGGGAGTAATAAAAAATTTAAATTTCTCATAATTGTTAAAAATAAATTTTTAGCAACAATCAAAATTTTAAATGTTATTGATTAACATTTAAATAAAATGCTCACCAAAATAGTGAGCATTTTATAACAAAATCAACAAACTAAACTAATCTTTTTCAGTGTCTGGAGCTTCAACAACTTTTTTAAGAAAATTACCATTGGAGTCAAATAAATAATCAGCTTCATCAACTTCCGCTTCGTAATTTACATTTCCTTTAGCATCAGTAATTTTTGCAGCCTCTTTCACTTTTTTGCCTGCTAAATTTTTAGCAATATAATCCGTTACTGATTTTGGAAGACTTGAAGCTGAAATTTCCATTTCTGTTTCCTTCAAATTTCCACTTGGGTCAATTACAACTGAAGTTTCCACTTTATTAAGGTCAAATCCTGCTTCAAAATCTGTACCTTCTTTTTCCCATTCAGCTCCCTTAACATTTGGATACAATTTTAAAAAGGTAGCCTTAACTGCTGCAGGAACATCTGCTTCTTTTACTTTTTGCGCACAGGCAGTCAACGTGGTGAATCCTAATGCAATTAAAAAAATTGATTTTTTCATTTTTGTTTGATTTTTAATTATTAATAATATTGTTTTTTTATTCTAATACAATATTACATCCCGATTCTGTGGCAATTCTGTGGCAAGTTGAATTTATTCGGGGTAAATAAACAAAACAGAATCCGAAACTACCGCAGAGCCGAAAACGCCAATACAGCCATCAATTTTTGTTTTTAAAAACACAGGCTCTACAAATGGATTTAATTGAGATAATTTTTGTTTATCGATGTTGTCATAAAATTCAGCTGAATTTTGATCCAAGGACTGCACCAAAACATACGCTGTATCATTTTGTTTGTGTTTAAATGCTGGTTCAATTACAAACTGCATATTTTGACCATCTACATTTTTATCGCTATAGATTGAACGACCAAATTCACTGATATAAAAAAAGCTTCCATTCGTGCAATTACTATGAATTAGTCCAAGATTTGAAGCGCCATAAACACTGCTGTCAATCATTCTGTTCATTTGATAACGATAATAATTTCCACTTCCTATTTGATCATTAAAATTAATGATAACTCCTTCATGGTCTCCATATATATCATGAAATGAACTTACATAGGAGGTAGAAGTAATATTAACTTGTGGTTGATTAATTGTGGTTGAGGAAGTATACGTTTTGCCACCATAGGTAACTGATAAATTATATGTTTGTCCATAAACGGGAGGTATTGTCCCTTTATAAAATGGAACCCATCTACAACGGAAATTATCAAATATTGAATCTTCTACTAAATTATCAACTGCGCTTCCTGTAATTGTAACAACTGCTCCTCTGGCAAATAATTGAGAAGGTGAAACAATTGTGCTAAAGAAGGGAACGCTAGTACTTAAAAAAAGTTGAGATGCTTTTCCTGGAAAAAGAACACATTCGATTGACAGTTGGTTATCGTAAGCCAGTGGCTTTAGTTTAATATCTTTTTGACACGAGTTTACAAAAGAAACTACAAATATGATTAAAACTATTTTTAGAATATTTTTCATCTTTTAAAATTTGAAATTGTAAGTAATACTTGGAATAATTGGTAACAAAGAAACTTGTTTGGCTTTTGGTTCATTGGTAGTCGGATCAATTGTTAAGTATACAAAATAAGGATTACGATGGCTGTATACATTATAAATACTAAATACCCATTCAGAAACAAAAGGAAGTTTTTTAAATAAAATTTTATTTTTATGGTACGTTGCTCCGATATCTAAACGGTGATACGCATTCAGTCTATAGTTATTTCGGTCAGTATATACATAATATACTCCATCGTATAAACTTCCGCCATCTGCTACGCTAACTCTCCCAACAGGTAAAGTATACGCGCTTCCGGTAGAGAAAACAAAATCAGCAGAGATTGTCCATTTTTTATTTAATTCATAAACTCCAACTAATGAAAGAACATGTCTCCTATCATATTTAAATGGAAATTCTTTACCATTATTCAAATCTTTAAATTGTTGATTTGTCCACGATAAGGTATAGGACAACCAACCTGTAAATTTACCTTCATTTTTTTTCAAGAAGAACTCCGCTCCATAGCTGTATCCTTTGCCATATACAAGTGAATTATCTATGCTAGATTGTTCCAATAATTGTGTTCCTTCTTTAAATGCAACTTGGTTTTGCATTGTTTTATAATATACTTCTATACTTGCTTCGTATTTATTTTCTTTGAAATTTCTAAAATACCCCAATGCATATTGTTCTGATCTTTCTGGTTTAGTTAAATTGCTGGAAGGAGTCCAAATATCAAAAGGTAAAGAAGCAGTTGAACTCGGAACTATGTGTAAAAACTGATTCATAACCGTGTACGCTGCTTTTATGGATGAAAATGAATCAACGGATATTTTAAGTGTAGCTCGCGGTTCTAAGGCATAATATTTTGCACCTTTTGTTATGAAGGCTGGGGCTCTTAATCCGGCACTTAGTGCAAATCTTCTATTAATAGTATATTCATCATTTAAATAAATTGCCATTTCATTTGAATAGCGTGGTGGGATTTTACTCGATTGAATAGCTGCTACCTGCAAATTTTTGGGAATTTTATCTGATTTTCCGCTAGACGTAAAAGTATGATAGGTGTAATTTGCTCCAAAACGAACGGTGTGTTTGCTATTGGGAAAATATTGAAATTCCATTTTAGCATTTTCATCATTAATTCCTGAAAATACTTGGGCATAATATTTTCCTTGAACAGTTGACAGATTCAATAAGTAGGTATTGTAAATTAAAGAAGTATTCACAAATAATTTAGATCCAAATAAATGATTCCAACGTAAGGTAGCAGTAGAATTACCAAATCGTATTCCATAATTGATGCTACTAGCTTCGGTGTAACTTGCTTTATCGTTACCTTTGAAAACACTTAAAAATAATCGATTGTTTTTACTTACCTCCCAATTAATTTTGGCATTTAAATCATAGAAATAATATTGTGTAGCAACTCCTTTTGGAAGAAATGGTTTTATTAATAAATCAAGATATGTTCTTCTTGCAGAAATAATAAAGGATGCTTTATCTTTTTTTATTGGTCCTTCAATTGTAAGTTGCGAAGAAATTAGTCCTATTCCACCTTCCACTTTATATTTTTGATTGTTTCCTTCTTTCATTGTAATATCTAAAATAGAAGAAAGTCGTCCCCCATATTGAGCTGGAAATCCACCTTTTATTAGTGTAACATTATTTAATGAGCGTGTATTAAAAGTGCTGAATA
>JAYVZC010000139.1:0-4759 GCA_043783695.1 Bacteroidota bacterium | reverse complement strand
TGTGATATTATTGATAAAATTGAAATTTTAATTGCTGCGGATGCAGTTTTGTCAGTTGAAGAAGTAGAGAATTCTAAAGATGTGAAAGTTAAATTGATTACTTGTTCAGAAAATAAATTTTACTCGAAATTGTTTGAAACAACTGCAACGGAGGAACATTTAAGTAACACAGGTTTTCAACCTGTGAAATCTGCATCATCCGAAGAAGAAATATATAAATCACTTAATCTTCAATACATCGAACCAGAATTACGTGAAGGCTTAAATGAAGTTGCATTAGCGAAAGAAAATAAAATCCCTAAATTAATTGAGCTAGAAGATTTGAAAGGGATTCTCCACAATCACAGCACATACAGCGATGGAATGAATACGTTGAAAGAGATGGCTGAGTATTGTAAAGAACTAGGTTATGAATATTTAGGAATTTGCGATCATTCTCAAGCTGCTTTTTATGCAAAAGGTTTGAAGCCTGATAGAGTTTTGGCACAACATTCAGAGATTGATGAACTCAATAAAAAATTAGCACCATTCAAAATTTTCAAAGGAATTGAAAGCGATATTTTAAATGATGGCTCATTGGATTATTCAGAAGATATACTGAAATCATTTGATTTTATTGTTGCTTCGGTGCATTCTAATTTAAAGATGACAGAAGAAAAAGCAACTGCTCGTTTGTTAAAAGCAATTGAAAATAAATATACAACTATACTAGGACATCCAACCGGAAGATTATTATTATCACGTCCCGGTTATCCAATTAATCACAAAAAAATAATTGATGCTTGTGCAGCAAATGGAGTAGTAATAGAATTAAATGCACATCCATATCGTTTGGATATTGACTGGAGGTGGATTCCATATTGTTTGGAAAAAGGAGTAAAAATTTCCATCAATCCCGATGCACACGAGAAATCGGGTTACCATGATATGTATTATGGAACTTGTGTTGCACGAAAAGGAATGTTAACGAAAGAAATGTGTTTTAATGCTTTGTCGTTGAATGAGATTGAATCGTACTTTGTGACCAGAAAAGGGAAATAGTTAAATTGTTAATTACGGTAATTCAGGCTAAGCCCAGTTTCCCCAAAACTTATTTAACCCAATCAACTCAGTTAACCGATAAACAAACTTTATATCTACAAACTTTAAATTATATCGAATGCCAATTTTAAACTCAATTGCGAGCTGGTGGATGAAAAAAAGAATGCATCAGATTGAGTTATTCATGAAATATCCTGATGATGTTCAAAATGAATGGTTGTTGAAATTAACACAATCGGCAAAGGATACGGAGTGGGGGAAAAGGTATGATTACAAAAATATTTTTAATGCCGAACAGTTTAAAAATAACATCCCGCTTCAAGATTACGAATCTATAAAACCTTTTATTGACAGAGTTCGCAAGGGAGAACAAAATATTTTATGGCATTCTGATATTAAATGGTTTGCAAAATCATCGGGCACCACCAACGATAAAAGTAAATTTATTCCGGTAAGTGAAGAGTCCTTGGATGATTGTCATTATAATGGAGGAAGAGATATGATTGCAATTCATTGTTCACTTCATCCCGAAACACAATTATTTACAGGAAAAAATTTAGCATTAGCGGGAAGTCTAGTAACTGATAAATTTGGAAATTATGAATCCCAAAATGGTGATTTATCCGCCATTGTAATAAATAATTTGCCTAGATGGTGGGAGTTTTTTCGTTCACCCGATATGGACATTGCTTTGATGGATAAGTGGGATGAAAAGTTGGAAAAAATCGCAGAAGCTACAGCAAAGGAAAATATGGTAAGTCTTGCCGGAGTGCCTTCTTGGATGATGCTCATCATGAAAAAAGTATTGGAACAAACAGGAAAAAAATCGATTGCAGAAGTATGGCCCAATTTAGAAGTATATTTTCATGGAGGTGTAAATTTTAATCCGTATCGTGAACAATTCAAAGCAGTATTTAACAAACCCGATTTGAATTACTTGGAATTGTATAATTCAACGGAAGGTTTTTTTGGAATTCAAGATCAATGTCATTCCGAAGAACTATTATTGATGCTGGATTATGGAATTTATTATGAATTTATTCCGATTGATACAAATCAAAATGATAAAACACTTTCTTTGGATGAAGTGCAATTGAATGTAAATTACGAAATGGTGATTTCTACCAATGCAGGCTTGTGGCGCTACCGATTGGGCGATACCATTAAATTTACTTCTTTGTATCCTTTTCGTTTTAAAATTACAGGAAGAACCAAACATTTTATGAATGCCTTTGGAGAAGAAATAATTGTTGATAATGCCGATAAAGCTTTGGTGATTGCCTGTGAAAAAACCGGAGCTCGAATTGCTGAATATACTGCGGCACCAATTTTTATGAAAGACAATGAAAATGGAGCACACGAATGGTTAGTAGAATTTGATATTCCTCCAAGCAATATCGAATATTTTACGGAAGTGCTTGATAATGCATTGAAATCAATTAATTCGGATTATGAATCAAAACGCTATCACAATTTGGCTTTGAAGCAACCAGTTG
Organism: Bacteroidota bacterium; assembly: GCA_043783695.1. Lineage (GTDB taxonomy): Bacteria > Bacteroidota > Bacteroidia > 2-12-FULL-35-15 > 2-12-FULL-35-15 > 2-12-FULL-35-15. The sequence continues at coordinate 2,222 of JAYVZC010000139.1, read as the reverse complement.
TTAAATCTTTACCTTCAGGAACTTTTTACAAATGGCTTCAATCGAAAAATAAACTAGGCGGACAAAATAAAGTTCCTCGATTGAGTAATGATAGGAAATATGTGGAGGAAATACTTGCTTTAGTTGGGAGCTAGGAGTCGGGAGTTCGGAGAAGTAGCGGGTTAGTTTTTTGCACGATCAATTCCCCCTTTGGAAAAGAGGGCTAGGGGGATTCTGACAATGTTTGTTAGAAGTAGAGACATTGTTTGAACTAAGAGCCATTCCCCTCTTGAGAGGGGTTAGGGGTGTGTCTGAGAATGTTCATTAGAAGGGATTAAACAAAGTCGAGAAATGGCAGAATAATTGCTAACTTAGAGCTTAAATGAGAACGATACTTTTTATAATACTATTTATTTCATCTAACTGCTTTTCTCAAAGCAAGTATTCCCTCATTAAAAGCATTGAAATAGAATCTGATTTTTTTACAACTGATAATCAAAGCAATGTTTATGCTGTAAAAGCAAATGAACTTTCTAAATTCGATAAAAAAGGAAAGTTGCTGTATAAGTATAGTAATAAAAATTTTGGAAATATCACTTTCGTGGATGCATCCAACATGTTAAGAATTTTAATTTTTTACAAAGATTTTTTGCAAGTTATTTTTCTCGATAATACATTAAGTGCCAATGGTGAAATTATTAGCTTTGATAAAATAGGCTTTCAGCAGGTGCTATTGGTATGTTCATCCCATAATAGTAGTATGTGGATTTATGACCAACAAAATTTCTCTTTGATTCGATTGGATAAAAATTTAGAAAAAATTCAGCAAACCAATAATTTAAATACTTTGTTGAATGATACGTTACAGCCAACCAGTATTTTGGAATATGATAACAGAGTGTTTCTAAATAATCCCCAAACAGGCATTTTTATTTTTGATATTTATGGAACGTATTACAAAACTATTCCCGTAAAAAATACAAGTCAATTTCAACCAATTGGTGAATGGATATATTATTTAATCGATAAAAAAATAAAAGCCTACAATATTAAAACAACGGAAGAAAAAGAATTTGAAATGCCGATGACTGACTTCAAAAATTTCAGATTGGAAATGGATGTTTTGATGCTTCAAAGTGATAAATCCATCTCGCTTTTTTCCTCTAAATAGAATTATTTTATTGAGTATAATTCTCACTTTCAATTTTAAACACTTCGATTCCGCTCAGTGTGACATTTCAATTGTCAGTCTGAGGGGAGTCGAAGTGTTTTTTAGCACTGAAATTATCTTAAAAAGCAAGAATTTTACGCATTAAAAAACTTATTCACAATTTTCATTTTTTTTCTTGCTTAGCATTTTAGATTTCGTATTTTCGTTTTTGGTTTTAAAAATTATTTAAATTATTCTACTCTTATGCATATAGCAATCGCAGGAAATATTGGTGCTGGTAAAACAACTCTTACAACTCTTTTAGCAAAACAATTTAAATGGCAACCTCATTTTGAGGATGCAGACGACAATCCATACTTAAACGATTTTTATGAAGACATGCAACGTTGGTCGTTCAACTTGCAAGTGTATTTCTTGAACTCTCGTTTTGGACAAGTACAACAAATTCGCAACAGCGGGAAAACGGTTATTCAGGATAGAACCATTTATGAAGATGCATACATTTTTGCACCCAACCTTCATGCAATGGGCTTGATGACTACACGAGATTTCGAAAACTACTTTGCATTGTTTAAATTAATGGAATCATTTATTTCTCCCCCTGATTTGTTGATTTATTTACGTGCATCTGTGCCCACATTGGTAAACCAAATTCAAAAGCGTGGTAGAGATTACGAAAATGCAATTCGTTTGGATTACTTGAAAAGATTGAACGAACGTTACGAAGCATTTATTACCTCGTACGAGCAAGAACATCCTGGAGCGAAGTTGTTGATTATTGATGTAGATAATAATAATTTTTCTGAAAATGCAGAAGATCTAGGAGCTATCATTAATAAAATTAATGCTGAGATTAACGGGTTGTTTTAAAATACCAAAAACGAACCTCTCCGAAAAGTATATATCTACGCATCTAAACCAATAATTTATTACGAAAACATATGTGTCCCGTTCATTAGACCTGCCATTAATGCAGCAAATGCTAAGCATGCTCCAATAATTCCCAGTTTGCTTTTGGTTTTAATTGCAGGGATAATACAAAGTATTAATGCCAAGCCTCCTGTAATAACTA
>JAYVZC010000138.1:0-4771 GCA_043783695.1 Bacteroidota bacterium | reverse complement strand
AAAAAATAAAATGTGCTTGCAAATGCGTTGGGATGTTTCATTAAAATTGATGAACTTTTGTTACGGCTTTTGCTAATTTCTTTGCAATTGGATTTGTGTCTCCTTCAATAATAGCATGAGAAGCATCTTTCCCTTTTAGAATACAATTGAATCCTTCCGAAATTGGAACAGATGCTGAAAATTCAGCAATATCGTTGTTAGGCTATTTGGTAACTATTGCTTCTGGTTTGATTAACGCTGCAATATTTACAGAAAGTCCGTCTTCTCCTTTGGTAGTTTTAAAGTTGCCACTTGAAGGAACTTTCACTCCATTAACATCCTTCCAAAAACTTGGTTTATGTGGAATTCTCCTATACAATAAATCATCGTTTGTAATATTATACGACATACTGTGCTTCTTCCAAAAGTGTTGAGAGTTCTGTCAATTCAAATAGTTTTAAAGGTTCTAGTTCAATATTTCCCTCATCATCAAAAAGTATAAATGCCAATTCACCCTTCTGATTAATTTCTAATTCAGCACATATATTTTCTCCATCAAACTCAAATTGGATACCTCCATCTCTCATTGGGAACACACTAACAGAAAGTCCATTTGAAAGGAGTTCTTTGCTATTTAAATAATTGATTGTTTCAATTGCAACAGCAACTGCGGTTTTAGAAATTATTTCAGCATTGTAAGAATCCCAATTGGATTCTAAATGAACAAGTCCCTCTATTTTACTCCTTAAGTTATTCAATCTGGCAAGTCCTATAAATTTTTCATCCCCAAAATAATTCAGGTTTTTTTTCGGAGCTTCCTTTTCCAATAAACTGATTGTGCTGCCAGTTGCAAAATTTGCCATTGACAAATCAAACTGGGAATAATTCTTTGGTATATTAATTAAAATGTCCATGATATTAAATGTTATTTAAATTGATAATTGCTAAGTTTCAAAATTATTAGGATTGACAATATAGGATACTCCAAACCATAATCTACATTGTCCATTAGTCCATGTGCTATTCTGTTTCTTAAATTGTATCCTGCTTTTTCAGTCAAGATAAACTTAATGAAAAAATGGTCGTTGTCTGAAATTTTACCTTCCAAATCATCAAGTAAGTTATCTAATGTTTTTTCCATTATGATTTCTTGCTGTTTCGGATTTGGTTTGAAAGTAGCAATGCCAAGAAAGTAGCAAAACTCTCTTAAAAAATATTCTACTTTCAAAACTAAACTCTCTGTTGCACTTACAAAGTTAGGATAATAGTTTGGGTCAGCTTTCCATTTTAGAAGTTCCTCAAAGAATGAGTTGATGCCCGATTCAATCAATTTGATGTAGCTGAAATTAATGTCTCTCCCGTTACTTCGTCTGCTAACATCTTCTCCCATCCAAGTTTGATTCAGCAAACTCATAATGCTTTTTGCTGAAATCTTGTCTGCCCGAAATGCTTCTAAAAAATATTGTATAATAGTTTGCGAAGCAATTTGCATGTGGAACTCATAAGTCCTAAGCAGTGAAAATTTAGTTCGTTCCTCGACAGTAATGTATTGTGCTACTGTGTTGCCAAATTTATCTTGAATACTAACTGGCAACATATTTTGAAGCATTGTTTCTTTGAAAGAATCTTCACTCCATTTTTTAATATCGTCAAGCGGTCTAATCATTGGAGTTAGGAGTAATGTTTTTACTATTTCTTCCTGACTCTTTTCCTTTACTTCCTTTTTGATTAACTCCATTATTCGTTGCGTTTCATCTTGAGGCATTTCTTGTCTTACCTCACCTAAATGAAATTCAGTCCTCAACTTCTGATACTCTTGTTGTAGTCGGTTTAAATTCTTTTCGTCTTTTAAACTTTTGTAGATTGACATTGCCTTTTCTACAAACGACACTGAAGCTAAATCACCTTTTCTTTCTGTTGAAAGTTTTTCGTATTGCTCTGCTTTAAAGTAAAGCAAATCCTTCATATCGCTTCCTACTTTTCTACTCAACTTTATTGAAATGTCGGTAACATAAATTGCTCCCCACACATAAGTATTTGTAAGGACTTTGGCTGCTTCCCAATTCTTGTCAATGAATTTATTTACCTCAACTGTTTGCTTGAAATCTTTAAAATATTGAACCGCAAAATCTGTAAAGTCAATTATTGTCCGTAGGGTAGAACGGTGTGTAACATCCCACTTTTGATGAACATCAAAAGTGTATTTAATTAATGCTTTAAATATGGTTTCTACTTCGGCTACTTCCTTTCTATTGTTTGCAATATGTAAAGCGTTTGCTAAAACAGTTCTTGAATAAATTATGTAATGGTCTTTGTCGTCATTTGGTTTTGATTTTTCAATGTAGGTTTTAAGCAACTCAAAAAGTGAATTGAGCAACTCAATTACAAAATCATTGTCTTGTCTGTTTTTTGAGTAGAACAAAACCAATCCATATTCGGTTTTGGCGTAAATGTTTATGGTTGTCTTGAAGCGATTATAGAGATAATCAAAGGCCTCTTTTTTAAATTCTCTGATGTCAGGCCATTCAAAAGGAATTTCACTTCCGTCTTCCATTGTTCGTGTTCCTGCCGCACGAAAAGAAAGTCGCTTCTCTGGTGATTTGCTGAAATGAAATGCTTGTCGGTCAATCTCCGCAAAGTGTTGCACATCCAATAGATTCGCTTCAAAAAGTGTTTTGTTCACATCTTGAAACTGTTTATTGATGTCGCCTTCTTGCTTTACATCCCAACCGCTTAGGTCTAAATCACTATAAAATTGCTCTAAAGCGTTCATTCTTTTTTCTTCATTTTCAGTCAGCGAAGATATGAAATTTTGAGGTGTTTAGTTTCTGTTTTCATTGTCGGGTGGGGATTGGGTGCGGTTGTGCAAAATAAAATGTGAAGCAACTTGGGTCGGCTTTGTGGGTTGCGTTGCTTCTCTTTTTATTTTGCGAAGGATAGCCAAACGGCTTTGCGAAATTCTACACTGCTCGTTCCTTGCACAAAAGTTTGAAGTTGTAGTGTCGCCATTGCATTACAACTAACAAACCATTAACAGATTGATAGTAGTTTGTCGTTTCCAAAACGGTTTGCTCCATTGATTTCGGGTCATCACCACCAACTCCCAAGCGGCATCCGCTTTTTTTGAAGCGGCTTCGGCAATTTGTTTGGTTAGTTTGTTTTCCTCTCGCACCTCAAGGGTAAGTTTTCTGGTCTCGCGTATTTCTTCGCTAAGAATGACGAGTAGATCTTCAATTCTGTCATGGCCTTCATTCATAGATACAAATATATATTATTCATAACCATGCCCGAAAATGTGCATTGCTTTTTGGTTATCATTGGGCACCAATGTTATTCCAGTGGCAGGGACAGGGAGGATTGGTTTTCATCGTGATCTTACTACTTCGGTCATTACTTGGGCGACACTTCACATTTAACGTGAGGGCGACTATCCATTTTTTAAGTTGCCTAACCTACGTACGTAGTACTCAGTATGCTCTTCGTGATAGTGCCAAAAAAAACCTGTCACCATAAAGCCGACAGGTTTTTAAAAAGAACTTGGTTGTCAATCAACAAAACTCATCAAACACTTCCACCAAATGCTCACCAATCATTTGAGCATTGCGGCCTTCAATGTGATGGCGCTCTACGAAGTGGACCAACTCGCCATCTTTAAAGAGAGCAATAGCTGGTGATGAAGGTGGGTAAGGCAAGGTGTACTCCCGTGCTTTGGCCACAGCTTCTTTGTCAACACCGGCAAATACTGTAGTGAGGTGGTTGGGTTTTTTTGCTGCATGCTGCAATGCCCATTTTATTCCCGGGCGGGCAGCGCCTGCGGCACAACCGCACACCGAATTGATCACCAACAGTGTGGTGCCTTTGTGGTCTTTCAATTCATTGTCAACTGCTTCGGAAGTTTTAAGTTCCTGAAAGCCGGCCACGGTCAAGTCCTGGCGCATGGGGGCTACTAAGGGTTCTGGATACATATACTTTATTTTAGATTTTAGATTTATTGATTATTGATTATTGATTATTGATTCTGGATTCTGGAAATTCTGACTTCTGACTTCTAACTCCTAACTCCTATCTCCTATCTCCTAACTTCTGACTTCTTCTAACTTCTGACTTCTGACTTCTGACTTCTATCTTCTGACTTTCACATAAAGCCGAGTTCCAATTTGGCCACTTCGCTCATCATGTCTTGTGTGTAAGGAGGATCAAATGTCAATTCCACTTTTACGCTGCTCACGCCTTCAATCTCTTTTACGCGTTGTTCCACTTCCACGGGTATCACTTCTGCCGAAGGGCAGGAAGGGGAGGTGAGGGTCATTAAAATAAAAACGTTGTTCACCGGAAACACACTGATCTCGTAGATGAGGCCCAACTCATATACGTCAACCGGAATCTCCGGGTCATAAACAGTTTTCAAAGCAGCTATAACTTTGTCGCGAAGTTCACCTTGCGGAAGCTCTACGGTGTTAGGTCCAATCTTTTCTGATGTCTCGTTCACGATGCTATTTCCTTTTGGGTTTTAAATGCCAGGGCATACAATTTCATTTGTTTTATCATGGACGCAAAACCATTCGAACGCTGTGTGCCAATGAATCGTTCCATGCCAATCTTTTTCATAAAGTAGAGATCGGCATTTAATATGTCTTCCGGTTGCTGCCCGTTAAAAATCCGCACCAACAAACTTACCAATCCTTTGGTGATGGCGGTGTTGCTGTCGGCTTCAAAATATAGTTTATCATTTTCCATCCGCGCTGTCAGCCACACTTTCGTTTGGCAGCCTTTCACTATGTTTTCTTCAATC
>JAYVZC010000137.1:0-4776 GCA_043783695.1 Bacteroidota bacterium | reverse complement strand
TACAATATGGTTAAGAAACGATTTAATTGCTTTAACGTCATCGGTAAGTTTTTTATCGGGGAGTGAAGTATACCTTTTAAAAAGGTAATCAAATTCTTCATTAAACATAATTTCAGCTTCATTTGGAGTGTTTCCAGAAGCATAAATGCCTAGCATACGGTGTTCAATAATAACTGCCCCATCCTCATAATCCATTGTGCAAGTAAGTGGAAATTTTAAGTTGTAAGTTTTATTGTTTATGTGTATCAATTCAGGCGCAAATGTAACGTGAGCATATTTTTTATCGAATAGTTCAAGCACTTTAGGTTTAATCTTTCCTTCACTAATTTCAACTCTAGCAAGAACAATTTCTTTTGTTGTTTTTTCTTTTTTAGCACCTTTAACATCAATGGTTCCGGAAATAATTTTATCTCGTATTTCTTTTTTGAATGGTTTTATTTGATGTATCTTTTTAATAGTGTTGTCTGAAATAGAAACAGGAGAAGTGCCAAGGCTATTTACAAATTGATATAGTGATTCAGTAATTTTATTCCTTTTCTCAGGTTCTTTATAAAATTCATTTAACTTTAAATAATCGCTATTACCAGCTATGTTCATTAACGCATCAAATTTTTTGCTTACTTCTTTTCTTTGGCTAAATATATCAGCCTGAATAGTATTTTGAATATTAGCCGTAAAGCAAAATATGGGAACGGAACTGCTTTTTTTGAAGTCTGTGAGTTCCAGCTTGTAATTGTTCAAATCAATTGATTGATCTGAGGGAAGGTCGTAATGAGCAATATCAATAATTAAAGATTGCAAGTGTTTTGCTAAAGTAATAAGATAGTCAACGGGTATAGTTTGATGCTTACCAATTTCCCCTTCAATCTTTATTACAATATTATTATTTTGCATGTCACAAATATAGCATATTAGTTATCAATATAATTCACAACCTTAATGTTTGGACTAAATGTTGTGAACTAAACACGCAAATTAAAAACATTAGAGGTCAGTTACATGTGAAAAAGAGGTGTCAATTTATGCGGAATTTATAACCTGTTTTAGAATAGTGTTGTAAAACAAAAACACACAAAAGTGTCCCCCGTAGTGTCCTTAACAAACAAAAACCCCTTATAACATGTTGCTATACAAGTGGTTTCACATTTTGAGTGTTGTCCGACTAGGGCTCGAACCTAGACTCTTCTGTACCAAAAACAGACGTGTTGCCAGTTACACCATCGGACAATTTCTATCGCATTTCTGCAATCAGGGTTGCAAAAATAATAAATTTATTCAATCATCAAAAATTTATTTGAAATTAACCTTGAATAGGTTGGAGCAACAGAGCTAAATACAACGATTCTTAACATTCTTCCTAAAACAATTAGGCAAGTTTAATACCGAAAGCATATTTGTAACCTGCCGGCAGGTAGTCCAACTAAACATCTATTGCCTGCCGGCAGGCAGGCATCGGCATTAAGCATTGTAAATTACAAAATGTCCTTTGGACTCCTATTTTACAAAAACAATTAGTATAACAAAGCTAAATACAACAGTTCGGCTCTTTCCCCCACCTTCTGTTGTATAAGCTTTGGTTTAACATTTTTTAGTCCGTAAATGTAATTCCAGTTCATTTTATTAATTATCTTCGCCAGCGTTAACATAGCCATTTTTAAAAGAAAAAACATGAATAATATCACTAATTATCAGCGTCTTAATAATATCATCGGCTGGTTTGTATTTTTAATTGCTGCCTTTACTTATTTGAGTACAATGGAATCCACTGCTTCCTTTTGGGATTGTGGCGAATACATTGCTTGTGCTTATAAGCTAGAAGTTGGTCATCCTCCCGGAGCGCCTTTATTTCTTTTAATTGGTCGTTTTTTCAGCTTATTTGCTTTTGGTAATACAGCTAAGGTGGGAATGATGATTAATGCTATGTCGGCTTTGTGCAGTGCTTTTACTATTTTGTTCTTGTTTTGGTCCATCACAGCTTTGGCTCGTAAAATAGTTGATAAGAGTGAGGAATTCACAACTGCAAATATGTATGCCGTATTAGGTGCTGGTGCTGTTGGTGCTTTGGCTTATACTTTTAGCGATTCATTTTGGTTTTCGGCTGTTGAAGGTGAAGTTTATGCGATGTCTAGTTTCTTTACTGCTATTGCATTTTGGGCAATATTAAAATGGGAAAGAGCGGTAGATGAAGATCCGCATGCCGATCGCTGGATTATTCTTATTGCTTATTTAATTGGTTTGTCCATTGGTGTCCATCTATTGAATTTATTGACCATTCCGGCTATCGTATTTATTTATTATTTTAAGAAAAATCAAAAAGTTACACGTAACAGTTTAATTCTGGCTGGTATAATTGCCATTGTAATCCTTGGTAGTATTCAAGGTGGCGTTATTCCTTTAATTGTAAAATTAGCCGCAAAATTTGAGTTGTTTGCTGTTAACACTTTGGGCTTGCCTTTCAATAGCGGAACCATTATTTATGGCGTTTTATTAGTTGGTGGAATTGTTTGGGGCTTACGCTATACAGCCATTAGAGTAAAACCAATTATGAATACAATTATACTTTGTTTTACGGTTATTTTAATCGGTTATTCTTCTTTCCTAATTCTTGTTATCCGCTCACAGGCGAATCCTCCAATGGATGAGAACAATCCTGAGAATGCAGTAAACTTATTGTCGTACTTAAATCGTGAGCAATATGGGACCTGGCCAATTGTGTATGGACAGTATTATTCAGCTCCGGTTACCGATTATGAAGATGGAAATCCGGTTTATGTTCAGGATCTCAAAAAAGGAGAATACGTTATAAGTGACGAGCGCAAAGGCTCTGTTCGTGTGTATGACGAAGATTTTTGCACCATTTTCCCTCGCATGTGGAGCGATCAAGACATTCACATTCGTGGATATCGTGCTTGGACAAATCCGAAAAATTTTAAACACAAAACAATACGTGATCCACAAACGGGAGAAAATGTATCAGCTGAAATTCCAACTTTTTTCGAAAATTTAAAATTCTTTTTTAAATATCAAATCGGACAAATGTATTCGCGTTATTTCTTGTGGAATTTTGTTGGTCGTCAAAACGATATTCAAGGTCATGGAAATGCAACCGAAGGAAATTGGATGAGTGGATTGCCAATTCTTGAAAACCCAAACATTGGCGTTCAAAAAGGATTACCAGATGGTGCAGATTTTAATAAAGCAAAAAATGTATTGTATGGATTGCCATTTATTTTAGGATTGATAGGTTTGTATTACCACATCAAAAAAGATAAACGAAATGCAGCAGTTGTAGGATTATTATTTTTCTTTACTGGGGTTGCAATTGTAATTTATTTGAATCAAAAACCACACGAGCCGCGTGAACGTGATTATGCATACGCTGCTTCCTTTTATGCTTTTGCATTTTGGATAGGTATTGGAGTGTTGGCAATTTTTGACTTCATTCAAAAATTTATGAATAAAACAACAAGTGCCATTGCCGCTACAACTGTTTGTTTATTGGCTGTTCCAACAATAATGGCAAAAGAAGAATGGGATGATCACGATCGTTCGGGTCGTTACATTGCAAGAGCTTTTGCATCCAATTATCTGAATTCTTGTGCCCCAAATGCCATTTTATTTACCAATGGTGATAACGATACGTTCCCGCTTTGGTATGCTCAAGAAGTAGAAGGTATTCGTACTGATGTGAGAGTTGTTTGTTTAGAATTATTGAACACCGATTGGTATATCGATCAGATGGTTCACAAAGCTTATGATTCGGATCCGGTTCCTTTTTCATTCACAAAAAATCAATACCGTCAAGGAACTCGTGAAGCAGTTTTGTTTAGTAATTATCAAGGTAAAAAAGTAGAAGGATTTATTAATGTACATGATTTGATTGACTTTGTGAAACACGATGACGTTGATCACAAAGTACAAGTGTCGAAAGAAACTTGGTACAATTTTTTCCCAACAAAAAACATGAGTATCCCTGTTGATAGTGCTACTGTTGTAAATAATGGTACTGTTCCAAAATCAATGGCAAACCGAATTGTAAAGAGTATCGATTGGACACCGGCTGGAAGTTATCTTCAAAAAAACGATGTGATGATTTTGGATTTGTTGGCACAGAATAATTGGAAACGTCCAATATACTTTGCTGCAACAGCTCCCGCAAGCTCCTACTTAAACTTAGCTCCGTATTTGCAATTGGAAGGATTAGCATATCGCTTGGTACCAATTAAGCAAAACGAGCAAGAATCGCAACAAGAAACACGTGTTGCAACAGATATCATGTACGATAATTTCATGAACAAATTTGTTTGGGGAGGAATGGAGAAAAAAGAAACCTTCTTAGATAATGTGTTCTTGAGTTCATGTGTTTTAAATATTCGTCAACGTGCCGGAACGCTTGCTGCTGTGCTTGTTGAAGAAGGAAAGAAAGACAAAGCAATAAAAGTATTGGATAAAGCTTTAGAGGTTACACCTTTCGAAAACTCTCCAATTGATGGCACTTTATATTCGTTAGTATTGGCATATTACCAAGCTGGAGCAAACGATAAAGCAAATAAATTGTCGAAACAAATGTTTGATAATTATGAAAATGATATCAAATATATTTATGGATTGGACAGAGATAAAATTGGTGATTATGGTACTGAATTAAAGCAATCACAGGGAATAATGGAGCAATTACTTTCATTTGCTAACTACTTTAAACAAGCCGCTGTAGCAAAAGATTATGAAGCACGCTATATGAAACTGGTGCAGGATTATAATTTGCCACAACAACAA